>JBAYLJ010000011.1:0-13552 GCA_041664145.1 Candidatus Omnitrophota bacterium
ACAATGGACCGCTTAAAGAGCCTGTTAAATCACACCCTAATATGTGCCACATGACGGCTGATGCGTTTATTTATAAGCATGAAGGCAAGCCGGTTGATTGGCTTTTGTGTGATATCATTGATAACCCTGAGATCATTTTAGATCTTTTACGTCAATGGCTAGGCAAGGGGTGGTGTCGGTATTTTATTGTTAATCTAAAGGTTGGGCGAATGGATCCTATTGCTTTGTTAAGAGAGATCAGAGATCCGCAAGAAGGGCTTTTATCTTTTTGTCTATCTTTATCCGTAAGACAGCTGTATCACGATAGGGAAGAAATTACCTTGATGGGGCAGATCAAAGAATAATACGCTATCGTTGAGTTTTCTTTTCTTTTTTTGTGATAAAATAGCAACATAGCATTTCTTATTCTTTTATTCTGTAATTATAAATCATGATGATGCGAACGATAAAAATAAAAATATTATTTATTTTCTTATTTGATCTTTTTTTTCTTCCAGCCTGGGTTGGGGCGCAACAACCTTCTCAAGCCTCTTTATTAATTACAACGCTTCAAGATCCGCAAGTTTTATCCAGTAGGGAAGAGATCCTAAAACTTATTGGTTTTGCGCAGAATGCAAACGTACAGACTTTTTTCATGCAGATTTATCGCGCGAATCAGTCTTGGTTTCCTTCTGCAGTCGCTGATCAGTCGCCTTATGAAGCATGCTTAAAGAGTGTTGGCCAAGATCCTTTTGAGTTTCTTATTAAAGAAAGTCATAAAAAAGGTATCAGGGTGTTTGCCTGGCTTAATGTTTTAAGTCTTAGTAAAAATAAAAATGCTCCTATCCTAAAGAAATATGGATTTGATGTTTTGACACGAAATCTTAAGGAAAAGAAAATACTAGAAGATTATAAAATTGATAACCAGTATTTTCTTGAGCCTGGCGATATGCGTGTCCGCGAGGATCTTCTGGCTCTTGTTAAGGAAATTGTCGGTAGATATCCTACCTTAGACGGAATTCTTTTTGATTATATTCGTTATCCAGACGTTCATCCATCATATGGTTATACGGCAACGAATATCGCGCGCTTTAAAAAAGCAACTGGCTCTGACACCGCTGGAGAAAATATTCCCCTATGGAGAAAGTGGAAACGCGATCAAGTAACAGGATTGCTTGAAGTGCTTGTGAAAAGGGCGCGAAGTATTCGTCCTAAGATGGAGGTAGCGGCGACAGGCTGTGTTTCGTATATTCGTGCTTATGAGGAGTCTTTTCAAGATTGGCCATCATGGGTCAATCGTGGCATTGTTGATTTTGTAACGCTCATGAATTATCCAGAAAGTGTTTTAGAATTTCAGAAATATATTGCCGAGGCTAAAGAAAAAGTTGATGATTTTAAGAAAGTTCATATTGCCGTTGGGGCGTACAAGCTCTTGAAAACCCCTGATATTTTTGCTCAGCAGTTTTTGATCGCCCAGAGCGCTAATGGTGGAAGTTGTGTTGTTTTTCATTATGGGAGTTTGCTTGAGAGCCCTGAGCTTGGGCGTATTCTTTTTGATGATACAAAAAAGAAAAGATAGACAGCAGGTACCAACTTCAGGTTTTTAGAAGAATTGTTTAAGACTTATTGCGCTTTCTTTTTTCCATGGGTTCCAGATGCACAAGAACATCAGAGACCGATGGAATATCTTTTCTAATCGCATCTTCAATGTCATAGCTGATGTCATGCGCTTTGTCCATGCGGGTGGCAGGGTCTAGCTGGATATGAAGGTCGATGTGAATATCATCTAATCGGCCACGGCTACGAATTTTGTGACATCCTTTAACTCCGTCAACTTTGAGTACAATTTTTTCAATTTGTTTCGGATCTCGAATTGCTGTTGCATCGCAGAGAATCGCAGATTCTGTTTTTATGATTTCAAAAGCTCCATAGGCGATAAATCCTGCAATGAGGACTGTGACAATTGGGTCAACAACAGGAAAGCCAAGCTTAATAGCGATCAGCGAAACAATAACCGAGGCTGAGGTCAAAAGATCAGCGCGTGTGTGCATGGCATCAACTGTCAGGATATCACTTTGAAGTTTATTGCCTTGTTTGATTTCATAGGTCATCACCAGCACATTGACACCCATAGTGATGATCATGACGATAAAGCTTATGAGATCAACCGATGGAGTCTCAGGGTGAAAAAGCCCATGAATGCCTTGTTTAAAGAGGTTGACAGAAACAAACGCAAGAAGCGCAGCAATGCCTAAGGCAAAAAGGGTTTCATATTTTTTATGTCCATAAGGGTGGTCTTTATCGATAGGTTGGGCGCAAAACATGATGCCCACAAGGCCAATGATATTTGATGTGCCATCGGCAAGCGAGTGAAATCCATCCGCCGTCATGCTGGCGCAGTGGGTGATCAGCCCGTAAATAATTTTTGCTGCAGCAACAGCCCAGTTTAGGGCAAGAACAATGACGAGAACCCGACGAATTTTATTATAGTGCAAGGAAAGGACGCTACTCATAATGATATTATATCGGCTTTCCTTGTAATGTAAAAGTATAAATATAGCATTAAACTCATGGAATGACGATTACTCTTGCGTGAAAATTTTAGTTAAGATAAAATACACCATTTTTTAGGTGTTAATTTCTGGAGATCTTATTATGAAAAGAAGCCTAGGGCGATCTCACTCAAATTTTTTTGTAGTTTTTGTTTTAGCTCTTTTTTTATTTTTGGCTGCGTCTTATGCTCAGGCAGCATTAAATTGTGACCAGTTGTCTAAAGAAGACGTCATTAGCGTTCAGGCGGTTTTGAAAAAGATCGATCCTGTCATTTTAGAAAAAGACAGGGCGCATGCCTTGGTGACATTAACGTTTGATGATCTTTATCGTTCCTTGACAAAAAGTGAACGGCGTTTCTTACAACAATTTTTACATCTGAATTCAAAGAAATTAGGTATTAAAATTCCTTATCGCGGCATGGCGAGCGGCAAAGAAAAGCTTGTAAAGATCGTTGGTCAGAAGGTAAAAGTTTTGCCTCGTGATAGGGAAAAGTTTAAGACAGATACTCGGGAGCTTCCTGTTCAGTTTTTGCCACCAGAAGTTTTTAAAAATTTTACGCTGATGATGGACGCCATGGAGAAAGATATTGGCAAGCGTCTTTTTGTTGAGTCAGCCTACCGTTCAAGCGCGTATCAACTTTATCTTTTTATTTTTTATCTTAAAAAACATCACTATTCTATAAAAGAAACAGCCCAGTTTGTTGCTTTGCCTGGTTTTAGCGAGCATGGATCTGTTAAGCATCAGGCGTTAGATTTTATTAATGCGCAGGGTATTGACGGACAAGAGGATGCAAAAGAATTTGAGGCTTTGGATGAATTTGCTTGGCTTCAGGAGCACGCCAAAGATTTTGGATTTGTTTTATCATATCCCAAGGGGTCTTTAACCGGTATTGCTTATGAGCCTTGGCATTGGCGTTATGATGGACGCTAAGAATATTCTTTAGGTTTAAGGGTGTTAGCATTTAACCATTTTTACATGAAAGGATAAAAATTATGAAAGAAACATTTGATAAGATTCAACCGTATGTCCTTGAGTATGGTTTGCGCCTTATTGCTGCCGTTGCGATCTTCATTATCGGAAAGTGGGTTGCGCAACTTGTTTCAAAATTAACTGATCAAATGACGGCAAAGTCAAAGATCAATAAAACCATTGCAGTTTTTGTTAAAAATATGGTTTATTATACAATTTTGGCCTTTGTTGTCATTGCGGCTTTAAATAAGCTCGGCGTTGAGACTAATTCATTTATTGCGGTTATTGGTGCGGCAGGGTTAGCCGTAGGTTTGGCTTTACAGGGGACACTTGCTAATTTTGCAGCCGGGGTCATGATGATTATTTTTCAACCCTTTCAGGTTGGTGATCGTATTGAGACCTCAGGCATTTTGGGAAGCGTAGAAGAGATCCAGATCTTTAATACGATCATGGTAACTGATGACCGGAAAAAGGTGATTATTCCGAATGCAAAAATAACAGGGGATAAGATCGTTATTTATCCTAAAGTATAGTTAAGCTAAGAAAAGAAATAAAGAGTGTTGAGCAAAAGCCCCTTTTGCAGTTTTCTGCAAAAGGGGCTTTTTGTTCTTGAAAATTCTTTATAATTCCTGCCAGGTCGTTACCGTGTACTCTGATCCAGATGATCCTCCAAAACCTCCAAGGGCCTCATCATAGTGGATCTTTGTTGAGTTTGAGAGATTCATGGTTTTTGTTACATAGGCGCCAAAAGTTTCAGCGCTGTTACTCAATGTGATGGCGCTGTCAGGGGCGTAAACCCCTCCGTAAAGGTTCGTGCTGTTCGACATTTGGATCGCTCCTGAGCCAGTGTATGTGCTGTAAAGCAAGAATTTAGCTGGAATTTTAGACTGGTTATTAATGCTTGTGCTATTGGATAAGCTTAAGACGCCATTAGTATAGATCGTCAGGCTTGATCCTGGGGGTATATCGATCAGGGAGCTATTGCTAAGATTTGTACTGCCTGTGACATAAAGTGTTACATCACCGTCAATCGTTAGCTTTGAGGAATTGCTTAAGCCAATAGAAGGGATTTTATAGCTACCAGCAGATATTGTTTTGTAGCAGCTTGGACTGCTCGGGTCATTGCCCCAGAGGTTAATGGCGCTACTTGCTGGAAGATCTGATAAACTTGATGGGATAACAACGGACGGGATTTCTCTGTTGTTGGAATGGTTGCTAATGTTGTTGAGTTCCGCTTCTTTAGCTCGCGCGTAGACTGTCCCATCGAGAATGACTTGTGCGCTATTGTATAATTCAATCTCGCCGTTGGGTCCTGTGCTGACATTGCCATAAATTTTTGTTGAGTTACTCATAATAATAGCATCAATGGTGACTGCCCCTGAGCCAGAGGCATTTGTCCCAACGCCACCGTTCTGGAGATGGGTAGTATAGTTTGGATCAGTTGAGGAATTATAGCTATCGACAAGGGCGCTGTTGGACATTGAAATAGCTCCCTTAGAAAAGATCGCATGGGTAAACAATGACCCGCTGTTATTAAGATTTGTAAAGATGGTCCTTGTTTTCTTATTAGGAGCTGTTCGGGATGGGCAAGAGCCAATGGACACGATTGTTTTGTTAGCGGTATTGATGACAACGTCATAGTCGCCAGCAGAGGTAATGGTGTTTGCGATACACTTGTTTGATCCGCAAGCTGTGCATCCGGCACAGCTGTTTGCGTTTAATTCCCAAAGGGCTTGCTGGACACCGGCCTCCGCGAGCCAGAAGCTGCGTGAAGATTGTGAATATCCAACAGCGGTTCGAGCTTCGTTGGTGCTACGTAACAAAAAACCACTTGCAAGAATGATGAGCATGGTTAAGGCCATGTAGACAATGATCAGGGCCGCGCCTCGTTTATTGTTAATTCGCATTTCGTATCCTCACTTTTTCATTGATTTGAATAGATAGCGGTTTGCTGAGAATCGTTTTTGCAGCACCAACCTCAATGGTTAAGATCGATGAATTGTTAGGCACATCATTTGTCCGTGTAAATTTTAACCGTGTAATATTTTGGGCAATGATGCGTATTGTTCCTGAAGGGTATTCTCGCATGAGGCGATCGTTATTTAAATAATAATAAACACTTGCTTTTGTCGGTGTTGTGAATGTGATGGAATCAATATTGCTAGAAATAGTCGTAATGGTGATACTGCCAGCTTTTGATGAACTTTGTCTTGCTTCTCTGGTGAGCCATTCCATGGCTTGACGTGACTGCTGCTGAAGATCTAAAAGCCCCATATCAACAGGGTAAAAGGCAGTGGCTAAGTTTAAAACAGTATAAATGGCCATGATAATAATAGTAAGCAATAAAAACGTGACCATGAGCTCAACTAAGGTAAAGGATTTTATGGGAAGAATAAATCGTTTCATTGGAAAAGAGTTGTTATGAAAAAGGTTCTATTTCGTCCTGTTCGATCTTGCCATGTGGACGTGACTGTGACCTGCAATGGCCTTGTTCCTATGGCGCTCGTTTCAATGGCTTCGTTGTGCAGGGCAATAAGCCCGTTTGCGTTTATTTGCGCCGTTGTCCAATCCCATACTTCGTCGTCAATATTTGTTTTGATGTTAGCAAAGGGAGTATATTTAATGGTTTCCATAATAAACTGAGTGTGACTAGCCGCGATACTTAAATTGCGATTAGCTTCATTAAGCTTACTACAGTTAACAAAAAGCGACACAATGCCACAAAGGGCAAAGGCAAGAATTCCTGCGGCGAACATGAGCTCGACCAAGCTCATGCCTTTTTTTGATAATCGTTGATCGGGAATGCGCATAAGATTCATTAATTTAATATGATTATCGGTAAATATTTCTTGGGTGTCAACAGGATTCATTTTTACGTTGTACGATCGGTTGTCAGAGTAAATCACCATATAATAATACCGCGCTCGTTCATCTCTTTGATTTTTTCCGGAGATGGACGCTTGCTATCTTTAGTGATGCCGGATATTGATTCCTCGCTGATGGTATTGCTGCCCGAAGCAACAGCCTGATGAGCGGATGGAGGAGGTGTCCTTTTTGACCCTTGCGTTTTGAGAATTTCGTTTTCTACAATTTTTACTGGTTTTTCTTTTGGTAAAGGTTTCGTGACCGTGATAGCGGATCTTGCAACAGAGGAGTCTGAAGGCCGTGGTATTTTTTCTAGGAATGTGCTCGTTAAAACAACATTTGTTTTTTGATCTTTTATTTCATTTACGGATGATTGAATTTTTGAATGATCTTTACTAATCCATAAATGAATTATTATGAGAAGAACGACCAGGGTCACAATGCTGGCAGGCAATATGTTTATTTTCTTTCGTTCCATGATCAATTTTCCTCCCAGGATAAAATAACATAATCTCCCGTGCTAGGCATGTAAGGCGGTGGAGCGCCAACGAGCCTGGGATCATGTGCATAGTCTTTAGAATAGCCGCTCAGCTTTTCACCCGTTGTGCCGCTGAAAGTCCCTACAGGCCCTCGTTCGTCTTGGATAATACCTCCGTAAATAGTCAGGGTTCCTTTGGCATCTACTGTTTGCCAATTTTCTAACATGAACGAGGTGTCCATGGCCATAATGCAACCATCGACTTTTAAGTTGTAAGGAGCATTTTGTTTGATCACGACATCTTTTTCTGAAATAAGGCCAAAGATATCATTTGAGTTTGGGTTTACGCGAGGATCATCCTTGTAGGCAATATTGTTTGGAATAATCACATCGTTGCTTGCTCCTACAGTTAAGCGGCCATCGAGCGTCCCGGAGATCGTCAGAGTTCCGTCTTTTACAAAGAGTGCGCCATTGGCAGGCAATGCCATGGTATGGTTCGTCCAGTTTTTATTTGCATTAGTAACTTTCATCGTACCATTATCTTGAAGCGTTACAGTTGTGTTGCCTTTTAAAGAAAGTCCTCCGCTTGAAGCAGCAGCTCGTAAGCCCAAGGCCAGATTGGGCATGATGCCGGGTTCTGCGCCAAAGGTCATCCCTTGTTGAAAGTCAGGCAGGTCATAAGGAGGGTTTGTTGTCTGTGATAAATTGACATTGTTCCCATTGTTGTAAAACTTTAGATAATTATCGGCTGAGCTTGCCTCTCCTCCAAAGACTGGATTTTTGTATATATTGAAATGTCCGTTGGTGGCTGTCGGGCCGTTCAAGACGTCGTTATTTCCAAACCATACTGGTATATTATTAAAAGTTTCTCTATCGGTAAACCAAAGATAACGCGCATAGTTATCGACTTGCATGTAGCTGGACAAAACTCGGTTTATATTTTGAATTTGTCCTGTAGATGTGACGCGGTATCTTCTCACCGTGCTTCCGGTGCCGCCGATGATCCCGAGGTCGGTAATAACAACGCTGTAAGCGCCTCCGCCAATATTTTGTATTTCTCCCCAAGGATTCGTTTTGTTGCCTATGGGCGCAGAAGGCTGAGCCCTTAGCCAATTAATGGCGTGATCAAGTCCTGCCTCAGCCAGATAGAAGGCCTTGGTCCTTCTTTTGAACATATCTGATGCAATTTTATTGTTGATACTCATCGAAGTGAACATTGCTATAAAGATGAGTAAAATGGTAATGACAAAGAATGTCGCGATCAGCGCTACACCGCTACGATTTTTAAGTTTTTTATGAAAATAATTCATTGTTAGTTCCTCATCTTAATGATGATCTGTCCTGTGTCTTGTAGCTGTTGGCCTGACGCCGAGGTTTTTTGTACAGTCATGTCGATTTGTAAAAGATTAAGCGGAGAGACTGGACGTGTAAATTGCAGGGCTGTAACGTTGTTGGCCAAGATCGTCGTCGCGGTTGGCGTGGTCCTTATGATCTGGCCGGAACTATTACGCGCATAGAGAATATTGTCTGACCACTCTATGATCCCAGAAGAATTTAAAATCGTACCATTGCCGTCAATATCTTGCGGTATTTTAAAGGTTAAGATCGTACTCGTGTCTCCAGCGCCTAAACTTACCAAAGAAGGCCTGGTTTCTTTTAATTCCTTTTCCATGCTCGCAAATGCTTTAATGATATCCTGACGTAATTCTACGGATATATTATTGGTAAACCAAGAGCTCCGGCCAACGTCCATGAGCTGAAACGCAGCAAGAATTAACGCCGTAAGGATGCTTACAGCGATAAGAATTTCGACCAGCGTAAACCCCGTTAGAGAGTTACGTTTTTTAGCGGTTTGCGTTAATGGGAATATGACACCAGCGTCCTTTTTAATTGTTGATAGCTGTAGATTAACTCCGTTAGAAAATGAATTCTTTTTGACAAGGCTAAAATCAGTAGCCTTCTCTAACGGGGTAAAGCTTTTTATTATTTTATTTATTCGCAATTCTCGTTACCAATTGTACGGTTGAATCAATGATATCGTTATGATTGATATCCTCCCCCAGAGAAAGTACTCCGTCTAAATTTTTATCTTCACCAATAACTCTCTGGCCTTGAAGCCAGCAAACACTGATCGTTACAAGAAGAAGCTCAGGATTGGAATCGTCAACATAGACAATGCCCTTGCTTGAAGGGATATCATTTAGCGTAAATGTAAGATTATTATAGTCGGTTGTTATGTTAGAAAAGCTGCTCGTTCGTATTTCCTCCATGAGGCCTAGTGAGGCGTTGGTTGCAATATTGATATTTCTAGAAGTGGTGATAAGAACAGAGCACAGCGTATAGACGAAGAGTATGGCGCAAAGGGCAAAGGCTAAAATACCGAAAGCGATGAGTAGTTCAAGAAGGCTTAGGCCTTTGGAGGAGGTTTTCATTTTGAGAAGGTTTTGCAGTCTAAAGCTTTTCATGTTCATAACCTTCCTACCTAAAGTATATGTGAAGGAACCTTGAATTTCAATGTGATCTATTATTCTGGTGGAATTACAGAAGTCAGCAAGAGTTTGATAAAAGGTTTATCCTTGATGTACTGATCGATAATTTTTTTGATGTTATTTTTAGTGATATTTAAGATATATTTGTCGTAGTCAAAGAGTTTTGCGAGGTCAAGGTCATAGAGAAGATATGCGGCAGCTTGCGAGGCAAGAAAATTATTTTGTTGCTTGCGGATCAAGTACTTCGTAAGGAGTTCTATTTTGGCATCAGAGATTTCTTTGTCCGTAACGCTGTTTTGAATTAAAAGCGTGAGCTGTTCTTCAATGCCTTTGATAACGAGATCTTGTTTTTCAGGGGAGGTTCCGGCATAAAGACCAAAAAAACCATTGTCGTAACTGGGAGAAGAAAAAAAGTTTTGGACGTAGGTCAAATTATCTTTATTGCGAATGGAATAGAGAAGTCGTCCATTTTGACCAGACATGATCGAGGCAAGGACATCAAAGGAAAAGGTGTCGTCATCGCTTAGCCGGATGCCGTTAAAGCCAAAGAAAATAGCTGCTCCTTGACGGTCAAGATCGATAGTGAGATCCTCTTGAGCGCTGATGGGCTTGATTCCTTGGGGTGTCAGGAGACCTATTATTGGTGATCGCGGAAAAGAGGAAAAGGCATTTTCAATTTCTTTCATTGCTTCTTCAGGATTAATATCGCCAGAGAAGGAAATCACCATGTTGGCAGAGGTTCCAAAGTGTTTATAAAAATCCATAACATCTTTTCGGGTTATCGAGGAAATGCTTTTTTTTGTTCCGTTGGCGCGTCTAGCGTAAGGATGGTCTTTGTAGAGAGCTTTTTTAAGATCTAAAAAGCCATGGCGAAACATATTGTCATTGTCCGTTTGAATATCGAGAAGACAGAGATCTTTAATCTTTGTTAATTCTTCAGCGGGGAAAGCAGGATTTTTTAGAGTTTCCGCCATTGCTTTAAGCGCAAAGGGAAAATCTTCTTTTAGGATGTTGGCTTGTAGTCCAAAGCTGTTGTTGTCAAACGAAGAGCTGATCGTTGCACCACGATTTTCGAAAGAGGATGTTAGCGCCCCAGGAGTTTTGCCGGAGCGTAGTAGTGTTTGAACGCATATTTTTGATATGCCGTTGTTGCTTTCTGTTTCTGCTAAGAGCCCTCCCTTGAAGGCAATCGTGATGGAGGCTGTTGGGACAAGGGTGTTTTGTATGGCAATGATTTTTATGCCATTATCTAATGTTTTTGTTTTAAACGGTAAGCTTTGGGCAAAAGATGCCTCAGGCTGTTTTTTGTTTTCTTGCGTGTAAGATTTTGGAATTAGTTCAGAGAAAGTGGCTTTTTTCGGCTTAAAGTATTTCTTTGCAATGTCTTGGATTTGTTGAGCTGTGACGCGCTTAATAGCCTCAAGATATTTCTGTGAAAATTTTGCATCACCGGTGAGAAGTTTTTCCAGACTGAGCGATCCGGCAATGGCATCTAAAGATGAGCGTGAGGATAGATAGCGAAATAGGAGCAATTTTTGGGCACGCGTTAGTTCTAAAGAAGAGATTTGCTTGTTTTGAAGCAAATTGATTTCGTCCATAATGATATTCGTGACCTTCGCAGTTAATTCAGGCTTTAAAACACTGGTTATTGTGAATAAGCCTGCATCGGCTAAGGTATCGTTAGACACGTCAATAGATTGAATGAGTTCTAAGTCTTGAATAAGTTTTTTGTTGAGGCGCGAGGAGTTGCCTTGACCGAGTATAATGGCGATCAGGTCAAGTGTCGCAATATCTGCGCCTAGAATACCAGGCACGGGAAAGCCGATGGCCATACGGCTAAGATTTGTGTCAAATATTTCTTTTGAAGAACGGGGCATTGTCTGTGGTGGTTCTGCAAGGACAACAGGTTGCCGGTAATTCGGAAGGCGTACATTTGTTAAATTCTTCTTAACAATTTCAAATACATCATTTGCGCTAACATCCCCGACGACGGAGAGAACAGCGGAGCTTGGGCTAAATCGGCTACTGTAGGAGCGTCGGACGTCTTCAGGCGTGATCGTAAGAAAAAGAAGAGGGTATCCGATGATTGGATGTTGATAGGGGTGAATATGAAAAGCTGTTTTCCATAAAAGTTCGCTTACCCTTGCATCGGGATTGTCTTGGTAGAGAATAATTTCTTTGTGGACGACTTCTTTTTCCTTGTGAACAGCTTCATCTGAAAAATTAGGGAAAAAGGCCATTTCGAGAATGAGTTCAATGGCTTGATTAACATTGGTTTTTGGAACGGTTAGGTAAATTGAAACGGTATCCGCAGAAGTTGAGGCGTTGAAGGTTGCTCCAAGGGTTTTGAGAATCTTTTGAGTTTCGCCCTCAATGGGATATTTTTGAGAGGATCGGATCATGAGGTGCTCAATCAAGTGAGAGATCCCGTATCCTAAATATTCATCTTCATTGGCACTACCAGATTTAAAAATAATGTTTAGCGCGGCAAGTCCACTTTGAGGGTGTTCTTCCACAAGGCAGGTAAGGCCGTTTTCAAATTTTTTTTCCACGACAGGAGGATTGCTCAAGCCCGGTAACGTTGCACAAAAGGCTGTTGAGGATAAACAGAGGATAACACAAGCCACAATAAGGAATATTTTTTTTGTCATAGTAGTTACCAAGAAGCATTTTAACAAGAAATGAGGCGTAGTCAATACTCGACAATTATTTTAAATTATCAAAACCTCTTGCAACTTGAAGAAACAGAAGGTATCTTAAGAAATCATTAACAAGAGGGTTCTATGCGCACTAACAAAGATCTTGTAGCTATCTCTAAGCGAGCCGGCAAGGCTATGGGTGATTATTCCATGCTTCAGGATGGCGATCGCGTGTTGGTGGCTGTCTCAGGAGGAAAGGATAGCCTTACGCTTTTGCATGTGCTTTTGTATCGCCAGAAATTTATTCCCATTAAGATTAAATTAACGGTGATTCATGTTGATTTAGGAATTCCAGGTTTTCCTTTGGCAAAGCTCGAGAAACATTTTAAAGAACTCGGCGTTGATTATCGTATTGAAAAGATCGATTTTTTAAAGGGTAAAGATCTTGAGGATATTGATTGTTTTTGGTGCTCATGGAATCGTAGGAAGGCGTTGTTTCGCCTTGCACGGACGATGGGGTACAACAAGATAGCCTTTGGCCATCATCTGGATGATATTGCGGAGACCATTTTGCTCAATCTTTTTTTTCGTGGAGAAATTAGTGCTATGAGGCCTACGCAGAGCATGTTTAACGGAAAACTTTCAATTATTCGGCCGTTAGCGTATGAAAAGGAAGAAGTGATCATTGCATTTGCTAAAGCTCAAAAATTTAAAAATCTTTGTCGTTATGAGTGTCCACACAGCAAAAGCTCGCAACGTGCGACCATAAAGAAAATTCTTTCAAAGTTGCAAAAAGAGAATTCAAGCGTGAAAATTAATATTTTAAAGAGCCTGCAAAATATAAAGGAAGATTACCTGCTTGATACTTTAGAGTAAAAAGATCTTTCTAGAAAAGCGTTACTTCGCTAGAAATAGGTTGCCAAAGGCAACTGCTAGATATCTTTAAAATTTTATTTCTAACGGGTTGACTTTTTTTTCTTGTTAGGTATACTAAATTATCTAATCGGTTTTTAATCCATCCAAAGAAAGGAAAAGAAGATGGCTGTCTCATATAAAAAATTAGGGCTTGTCAATACGAATGAAATGTTTAAGAAGGCTATGAAGGGCGGCTATGCTGTTCCTGCCTATAATTTTAATAACATGGAGCAGATCCAGGCCATTATTACGGCTTGTCTTGAAACGCAATCACCAGTGATTTTGCAAGTTTCAAGCGGTGCGCGTAAATACGCGGATCAAACACTCTTGCAATTCATGGGTCAAGGGGCTGTTGAAATGATGAGAACCCATGCCAAGGCCAAGGGGTTGAAAGAAATTCCAATTGCACTTCATCTAGATCACGGCGACACCTTTGAGCTTTGCAAATCTTGTATTGAATCAGGGTTTTCTTCTGTTATGATCGATGGCTCACATCATCCCTACGATAAGAATGTGGAATTAACAAAGCAGGTGGTTGAGTACGCGCATCAATTTGATGTCACGGTTGAAGGTGAGCTTGGTGTTTTAGCTGGCATTGAAGATGAAGTTTCTGCGGCCAAATCAACCTATACAAAACCTGAAGAGGTTATTGATTTTGTTTCAAA
>JBAYLJ010000012.1:0-13235 GCA_041664145.1 Candidatus Omnitrophota bacterium
ATACTCCTCTGGAATGTGGCAGTTTTATCATGTTCCTATTTCTTTAGCCGTGACCGGCGATGTCTATGCGCGGGCTTTGGTGCGGCGCCAGGAGGTTTTGCGTTCACTGGAATTTCTGCTCAAGGTTTTGCCGTCTTTGCCCAAAGGAGAGCTTTTAGTTTCCCTCGGGGCCATGAAACCGGAGTCGCTTGCTGTTTCTTTAGTTGAGGGATGGCGCGGAGAGATCATGCATGTCGGCATCACAGATGCGCAGGGTATTTTAAAGAGATATAAGATCAAAGATCCGTCGTTCCATAATTGGTTCGGCCTAAGCCTGGCCATGCGTAATCAAGAGATCTCTGATTTTCCATTATGTAATAAAAGTTTTAGCTTGTCCTATTGTGGGCACGATTTATGAAATGCTCTTCTCGTGAGAGCAAGGGGTGTTTATGCTAAAGATCTTAATAACGCGTTTTAAACAAGGTTGTCGCACTTTATCTTTTCCAAAAGGTAAGCTGCCAATCCTTGCCTCACGTTATCGAGGCCGGCCTATCATAGCAGGCCAGGGAGACGTGGTAGACCTAGGAGCAATAACTTTTACTCCTGATAGCGGCATCCAACATTCTACTGATTTCCGTATGGCTGCATCAAGACGTGAAGATCTTATTTATAAGGGTCATGAAGCTATTTTGGCACACGTTGTGAAAGATGAGATTGTTAAAATTTTTGGCCGATCTCTTAAGCTGCGACAAGTCTCGGCAGGTGGGTGTAATGCCTGTGAGGCAGATATCAATGTTCTTAATACTCCGGTGTTTGACCTGAGTCGTTTTGGTATTCAATTTGTGGCGTCGCCCCGTCATGCCGATGGCCTTGTTGTCACCGGCCCTATTACGCGTAACATGAGAGAGGCATTGATCAAAACTTATGAAGCCACGCCAGAACCTAAGATTGTCATTGCTGTTGGCGCTTGTGCAATTTCTGGAGGTATTTTTGCTGAGAGCCCTGAATCATCTAAGGGATTAGACACCATTGTTCCCGTCGACCTTTATATTCCAGGTTGCCCGCCGCATCCTTTAACGATTCTTGATGGATTTTTAAAGTTGATGGGAAGAATTAAGAAGTAAACGTTTTAATTTAATCCCCACCCGCCGCCCATGGCAAGGTAAAGAGTCACCATTTCACGCAGGAGATTTTCTTTGGTTTGCGTATAGCTTAGGCGAACGCTAAAAAGATTGCGTTGCGCATCAAGCACTTCAAGGTAGTCGGTGTAGCCATTGTCATAGCGTAGCCAGGCTAAGGAATTATATTTTTCAAGGGCTTCAACCTGCTGGGCTTGGGATTGTAGTTGATTTTTTATTTGATACTCTGAGGCAAGGGCATCGTTCACTTCGCGGAAGGCATTCTGAATAGCGATAAAATAATTAAAAAGAGCTTCTTGCCTTTGCGCCTTGGCAGTATTGACTTGTCCTCTGATCTTTCCCGCATTAAAGATAGGGCCGATGATCGATCCTGCAAAGCTCCATGTTTGTGCTGGGCCTGTAAAAAGATTTTCAAGTTCCGCGCTCGATGTCCCCAGGGCACTTGTTAAACTAATCGATGGAAAAAATTGTGCTTGCGCTGCGCCTAGGCGGGCGTTAGCCGAAACGAGCTGTTGTTCTGCCTGCAAGATATCAGGGCGCTGTTCAAGGACTTTCGATGGAATGCCAGCAGGAACCGATGGCAATATTAATTCGTTAAAAGTTTTTCCGCGAGTGATCGGCCCGGGATTCTGCCCCAGGAGAATACTTAAGGCATTTTCTTGTTGTGTAATGTTAGCTTCAATGGTCGGGATCACGGCTAAGGTTGCGTAGTATTCAGATTTAACTTGCAATAATTCAACTTCTGAAACAAGCCCTCCGTCAAAGCGTGATTGAAAAAGCGTCACGGAATCTTCACGCGTTTTGAGCGTTGCGCGGCTAATCTCAAGCTGATGATCTAGGCTTAAAAGATGGATATAGGCATTGGCAACATTCGCAATTAAGGTTAGAACAACAGCTTTTTTTGCTTCTTGCAGGCTCAAGAGATCTGCGCGTGCTGCTTCGGTTGATCGTCGTAACTGCCCCCAGATATCTATCTCCCAGGAAAGGTTTAGGTTCGCCACAAAGTTATTAGAGACAGGATCAATAGAGGAGCTTAAAGGTACGGGACCTTTTTGGGTTGACCGCGCGCGACTGGCTGTTGTTTGGGCATCGACTTGAGGAAATAAATCTGCACGGGTTGTCTGGTAGCGGGCAAGATATTCATCGACACGAGATGTGGCAAGAAGAAGGTCTTTGTTTTCTTTTAGGGCCGTTTGAATAAGGGCATTAAGAGTTGGATCATTAAATTGTTCCCACCATTGTGTATTGGCGACATCTTTAGACTCTTTTTCATCGATGCGCCAGGCCGCGGGAGTGACGACAGAGGGTTTTGTATAGTTTTGACCGACGGTGCATCCGCACAGGGTAATTGTTAAAAAAAGGCATAAGAGAAATTTATGCATGATCATTTTTTTTCTTTTGAGTCGTTGGGCGCGCGAGGGGTCTATTCGCTACCGGGGCAATGACTTGTTTGGGCTGATTCTTTTGTCCCATTTTTTCAATGGTGCAAAAAAGAACAGGGATCAAAAAGATGGCAATGCCGGTTGCGGTGGCCATGCCGGCGACAACAGCGGTTCCCATGATCTGGCGGGAAATCGCGCCAGCCCCTTGAGCTGCAGCCAAGGGTAAAGATCCAAGAATAAAGGCAAAGCTTGTCATCAGAATTGGCCGTAAGCGTAGTTTGGCGCCTTCAAGTGCGGCATCGACTAAAGGATTTCCTTCTTCATATCTTGTTTTTGCAAATTCTACGATGAGAATAGCGTTCTTTGCCGCGAGCCCGATCAACATAACGAGTCCAATTTGCGCGTAAATATTATTTTCTTGTCCGCGGATCCAAAGGCCTAAGAAGGCTCCCATGATGGCAATGGGAGTTCCTAAAAGTACGCTAAAAGGCAGCGACCAGCTTTCGTATTGCGCAGCTAAAATGAGAAAAACGCATAAAAGAGAAAAGGCAAAGATGACCATAGGAGAAACGCCCTGCTGGGCCTTTTGTTCTTGATAGCTCATACCTAAATAATCAAAACCCATTTCACTTGGCATGGTTTGATGAAAAACATCTTCGAGCGCTTTCATCGCTTGAGCCGAGCTGACGCCTTTAGCGTTAATGGCGTTGATCTGCGCACAGCGATAAAGATTGTACCGCATGGTAAATTCTGGCCCGTTGATAGAGCGCGTGGAGGTGATCGCCGATAGGGGGACCATGTTCCCATCGTTGTTGCGGACAAAAAATTGGCCAAGATTTTCCGGACGCGTGCGATATTCTCCTTCGGATTGAACATAAAGCTGCCATTGTCGTCCGAAGCGGTTAAAATAATTGACCAGAGTTCCACCCATAAAGGATTGAAGGGTTTTATAAACATCCTCGAGTTTAACACCTTGTTTTAAAACTTTTTCTCTGTCCACGTCAACGAAGATCTGCGGGATCGTTGGCAAGAATGTTGTTGTGACTGTGGCAAGTTCAGGTCGTTTTCGGGCGGCTTCCAAGAATGTGTTAACATTTTTTGAAAGAAAGTCCATGTCTTTACCGGCGCGATCTTCTAAGATAAACGTAACGCCTCCGGATGTCCCGATGCCGGGAATAGCCGGGGGAGAAAAGGCAAAGCCGATCCCTTCTGTAATTTTGGACATCTCTTTATTAAGGTGCATGGTGATGGCTTTGATCTGCGTTTCAGGTGTTTTGCGTTTTCCCCATTCGTCGAGCGCAATGAAAAAGAATGCGCTATAAGTATTGCTGACTTGGCTAAGCATGCTATAGCCAACGATGGAGGAGTAGTAGTCAATCCCAGGAGTTTTTTCTAAGATAGCCTCCACTTTTTTAACAACTTCATCTGTTCGCTGCAAGGATGCTGCATTGGGCAGCTGAACCCCGGCAAAAAGGTATCCTTGGTCTTCTTCAGGCAAGAATCCGCCGGGCAAGACACGACCAAGCATGATCGTTAAGAAAAAAGCAGCGGCAAGAAAGATGCCTGCAATAAAACTTTTTCGAATAAGCATGCGGCAGAGATTGACATAAGCGTCGGTGGTGCGGCCAAAGACACGATTGAAAGCATCATAGAATTTTTGCAAAAATCCACTTGTTTTCTTCTTGGGGCGCAACAACAGGCTTGCTAGCGCGGGACTAAGCGACAAGGCGTTAAATGCGGAAATGAGAACGGAAATAGCGATGGTCACCGCAAACTGTTGATAAAGACGTCCTGAGATACCAGGAATGAAGGCCGTTGGAACAAACACAGCCGCAAGGATGATGGCGATAGCCACGACGGGCCCGGAAACTTCTTTCATGGCTTTTAACGTGGCCTCTTTGGCTGAAAGCCCTGCTTCAATATGGCGCTCGACAGCTTCGACAACGACAATGGCATCATCGACAACCAAGCCGATGGCGAGAATAATTCCAAATAGGGAGATAGTGTTGAGCGAAAAACCAAACAGGGGAAAGAATATAAATGTCCCCACCAGGGAAACAGGTACGGCCATTAACGGGATCAACGTTGCCCGCCATCCTTGCAAAAAGATGAAGACAACCACTAAAACAAGGAACAAGGCAAGAAAAAGGGTAATGACAATTTCTTTCATCCCTTCAGTCACGGCGAGTGTTGTGTCTAGAGCGACGACGTAGTCAAGATCGTTAGGAAATCGTTCTTTTAATTTTGCCATCATATTTTTAGCCGCTCTGGCAGATTCGACGGCATTGGTTCCTGGAAGCTGATAAAGAGCGACAAGGGCTGCTGTTTTTCCATTGAGGCGGCTAACGATATCATACGATTGGGCGCCTAGCTCGATGCGGCTGATATCTTTGAGCCTGACGATGGAGCCGTTCGATTCTGCGCGCAAGACAATATTGCCGAACTCTTCAGGAGTTTCTAGGCGGCCTTGAGCACGGACCGCATAGGTAAATTCCTGTCCCGTCGGAACAGGTTCGCCGCCGATTTTTCCTGCCGGATTAACGGCATTTTGCGCATTAATTGCTGAAACAATTTCCGGGATCGTGATGTTTAACTTTGCCAATTGGTCAGGCTTAACCCACACACGCATGGCGTATTGACCGGCGCCAAAGATCGTGATGCTGCCAACTCCAGGTAAGCGCATTAATTGGTCATACAAATTGATGTAAGCATAATTTGCCAAGAAAATACTATCGTAGGTATCTTTAGGTGCGTAAAGAGCGAACATAATGAGCGGCGAGGCGTTGGATTTCTTAACCGTGATCCCTACAGAACGGACATCCTCGGGCAATTGTGATTCTGCCTGCGATTCGCGCATTTGACTAAGAATTTGGTCTGTGTTGGGGTCTGTTGCAACGTCAAAATTAATGCGTATGGTTGTTTGGCCATTGTTGGCATTTAAGGAATAGATATATTGCATGTTGTCTACCCCTGACATTTGTTGCTCGATAGGCGTGGCTACAGATTGTTCGAGCGTGATGGCATCTGCCCCAGGGTAGGTTGCGTTAATCATGATTTCTGGAGGAACGATATTAGGATATTGGGCTATGGGGAGGCTTGTGAGGGCAACAGCTCCCACAATAACAATAAGGATCGCAATAACGATAGCGACAATAGGGCGATTAACAAAAAATGCGGGCATGTTAAATTTTGTTTTTTAAGGATTTTCAGTCGACGCCTTCATGGGCGTTACGGTCGTTTCAAAGGGTTTAGTCTTTACCGTCATTCCCGGGCGTACTTTTTGCGTACCTTCGATCACGATAACATCTCCGGGATTTAATCCATCATCAATAATCCATAATGAGTCAACACGTTCACCTGGTTTTATCGTACGGATTTCAATTTTGTTATCTTTTCCGACGATGGCGACTTGGAAAACACCTTGCATTTCCGTCACGGCGCGCTGAGGAACAAGCAGGGCACCTTTTTGAATTCTGATGGTCGCCTGTACCTTGGCAAATTGTCCTGGACGTAGGATATATTTTGGATTTGGAAAAAGGGCAGTCACAAGGATCGTGCCGGTTTTTGCATTAATTTGACGATCGGTAGAGAAGAGCCTTCCTTCTTCAGCGTAGACAGATCCATCTGTCAAGATCAAACGAAGAACCACGTCTTCCCATGGGATATTGACGCTGACGGATTGCAGATACTCTTTTTCGCTAATAGGAATGTAAACTTTCAGAGGGTCAAGGGTCGAGACCGTTGTCAGGATCTCGGTTTGGCTTGGGCCTACAAGGTCGCCGACTTGAGCGGTTGCATTTCCTGCGATTCCGTCAATAGGCGCAAGGATCTTCGTAAAGCTTAGGTCAAGCTTGGCTTTTTGAAGTGCGGCCCCAGAGGAGGAGGTTGATGCTCGTGCGGAGGATTCGTTCCCGACAGCATCATCTAGATCTTTTTGGCTAACAGCATTTTGTTCCGCCAGGGGTTGAATGCGTTCCAAGTTTAGCTTGGCTGTATTCCAGTTCGCCTCGGCGCGGACAAAATCGCCTTCGGCTTGAGCAACATTGGCTTCAAATGTTCGAGGATCAATTTCAAAGAGAATCTGTTCTTTTTTAACAAACTCGCCTTCCTTGTAAAGCTGGCTCATGAGATAGCCTGTCACTTGCGGGCGGATAGTGGCGTTGACAAATCCATCAGTTGAGGCAACCCATTCATGGACAATCGGCGTATCTTTTTGAATGACAGTCATGACTTCAACGACAGGGACGGCTGGCGCAGGCGCAGGTTTTTTTGAACAGCTTGAAAGGGGCGCAAAAAGGAGTATCGTTAAGAACCAAGAACAAAATGTTAAAATATTTATTTTAGAGTGCGAGGGTATATGCATGCATTTAGTTTAATGTTGTCATTGATATTAATATTATTTTTAGTATAACATTGCCCCAAAAGATGGTCAACGTGTATTAGGGAAAAATTTGTGATTTTATTGATCGAAAGAAGTTTTGTCCGCTTGATCCTGTCTATGAAAGCCAGGGAGATCTTTAATACCCAAAATATCTTGATATTCTAAGTCATTGCACTTATAATTACTCTGTTTGTTGTTTGAGATTTTTTTGGCACAAAAAGCCTCGAAGTTCTTAACCTTATGACGACTATGTTCAGAGATAAAGCGATTGAGTGTATTTCCAAGTCCGACCTTGCGCAATACCAGCTTAAACATCTTAAAGAAACTCTTACCTCTGCCTTCAAAACATCTTTCTATCAAAAACGACTTAAAAAAAATCATATTGATCCTTCGGCAAGTATTAAAACGTTAAAAGATTTAGAAAAAATTCCTTTCACCGTGAAAGATGACTTAAGGGATTCATATCCTAAGGGTCTTTTGGCTGTTGATATGAAAGATGTTGTGCGTATTCATACCTCGAGTGGAACAACCGGCATCCCGACCGTTATTTACCATACCCAAAACGATCTCAATCATTGGACAGAACTTGTGACGCGCTCGCTTGTTGCGTGCGGAGTGACCAACCATGATGTTTTTCAGAACATGATGACCTACGGGATGTTTACCGGCGGGCTCGGGCTCCATTATGGGGCGGAGCGTTTAGGGGCGCTTGTTATTCCGTCGAGCTCAGGGAATACACAGCGACAGCTACAACTGATGAAAGATTTTCAAACAACCGTTGTGCATGCGACGCCGAGCTTCATGTTTCACTTGGCCTCGAAGATCAAGGAGTTCGGGTATTCCAGGGAAGACCTTTTTCTTAAAAAAGCTTTTTTAGGCGCTGAGCCTCATTCAGAGAATACGCGGCGAAAAATAGAAGATTTTTTTAAAATCGATGCCTATAATTCTTATGGCTTAAGCGAGATGAACGGCCCTGGCGTTGCCTTTGAATGCACAGAAAAAAATAATATGCATCTTTGGGAAGATCAGTATATTTTAGAGATCATTGATCCCAAGAGCGGCAAACGGCTTCCTGACGGAGAAGAAGGCGAGCTTGTCTTGACAACGCTTCGGCGTTGTGCGACACCGCTTTTGCGTTATCGCACCAGAGACCTGACGGCTGTCATGGTTGAGCCGTGTCCTTGCGGACGCACGCATCGCAGGATCTCTCGCATTACCGGACGCACAGACGATATGATGATCATCAATGGGGTCAATGTTTTTCCGTCGCAAATTGAGCAAGTGATCATGAAAATTCCTGAGGTCGGCAACAATTATCAAATTTGCCTTACCCGCGAAGGTGCGCTTGATCGTTTGACGGTGAAGGTTGAAATTTATTCGAAGTTGTTCGCTGGAGACTTGTCCGGCCTGGAGCGGTTGAAAACAAAGATCCGCGACATGCTTAAGGCGTCGATCATTATTAATGCGGCTATTGAATTGCATGAACCTGAAAGCTTGCCGGCCTTTGAACTCAAGGCCAAACGCGTCGTTGATTTAAGAGAGAAATTATAACGTTAATATCGGGAGGAAATCGTGGCTAAACAACTCAATATTTTTGTGGATAATCGCATTGGGCGTATTAAATCCATTACAGAGGTTCTTTCTAAAGCTGATATTAATATTCGGGCTATGGCGGTGCAAGACCGAGGTGATTTTGGGCTTGTGAAGCTGATCGTTAATAATCCTGAAAAGGCTGTGGCTGCTCTTCAGAAAAGTAATTTTGCCTGCAAAGAAAAAGATGTGCTGGCGGTCGTTATTAAAGATAAGCCAGGGGGCTTGTTTGAGCTTTTAAAAGTTTTTCCCGAGGACAATGTGAACATCTTGGATGCCTATGGATTTGCGGCAGAAACGATCAAGGGTTCTGTTTTCTTTGTGGAGGTCAAAGACGTCGCTCAGGTTTCCGACTTATTGGAAGCCAAGGGTTTTAAAGTTTTGACAGATGCAGAAGTTTTAGAGATATAGAGGATTTTCTATGATCAAAAATATTTCTTCCAAAGATCATTTTGCTAAATACCTTGGCGTTGAAGTTCTGGAAGTCAAAGAAAACTATGCCAAGGTTGCGCTTAAGATCCAGAAATATTTTCTTAATAGCATTGAAACCACCCACGGCGGTGTTTTATTTTCTCTCGCAGATTACGCCTTCGCGCTAGCGGCCAATACAAGTGATGAGATCGGGGTTGGCATCAACGCGAATATTCAGTACACCAAACCTTCCTTTGAAGGCGAGATTATTTTCGCCGAAGCCAAATTGCTTTCGCGCAGCAAACGTGTTGGGACCTTTATCGTGACCATTGTTAACAGCAAGCAAGAAGTCTTGGCGCATTTTAGCGCCATGGCGTATTTTAAAACTCCAAAATAAAAAGAGGGAGGCAGATTATGTTTGGGCTCGAAGATCCTCAAATTTGGCTGGTGTATTTGCTTTGCATCTTAGCAGCGCTTTTTTCCATTGTTTATGGCATCATCAACTGGAATAAGGGCGATGAAGATGTTCACGGGGAAGACAAAAAATGGGTCGAAGGCGAAAAAGAAGCTAGCGACGAATTTTAAGAAAGGAGAACGCGCATGGAAAATATGTTTATGCTTGCATTGATCGTGATCGTTTATCTCTTTGCCATTGGCTATTTGGGTTATTATGGCTATAGCAAAACCAAGAACGCCCTTGATTATTTAGTGGCGGGAAGAAGCACACACCCCTTTGTTATGGCGCTTTCTTACGGAGCTACCTTTATTAGCACTTCAGCCATTGTTGGCTTTGGCGGAGCTGCGGGGATGTTTGGATTTGGCCTTTTATGGCTTACATTCTTGAATATTGCTGTTGGCATCATTATTGCCTTTCTCCTTTTTGGTAAAAGGACGAGAAAAATGGGCCATAGCCTTGACGCGCATACTTTTCCGGAGTTGATCGGCAAGCGGTTTAACTCTTATTTTATTCAAGGGTTTTCAGGAGCTGTTATTTTTATTTTTATGCCTTTGTATGCTGCGGCGGTTTTGATCGGCGCAGCGCGTTTTCTTGAAGCGACTTTTCCAAGCTACATTAATTTTAATGTGGCCATTCTTATTTATGCTTTGATCATTTGCGCTTATGTTTTAGCCGGAGGCCTTAAGGCTGTTATGTATACTGACGCCCTTCAGGGGGCCATTATGTTTTTTGGCATGATTTTTCTTCTCATTTTTACCTATATGAAGCTTGGGGGCGTTGTTGCGGCTCACCAAGGGCTTGCGGCGTTAACCGCGCAGGTTCCACCGGCCTTAGTTGCGAAAGGGCATTTAGGATGGACACATATGCCGGCCTTGGGTTCAGCGCTTTGGTGGAATCTTGTATCGACGATCGTTCTGGGAGTTGGTATCGGGGTCTTGGCTCAGCCTCAGCTTGCGCTACGCTTTATGACGGTTAAAAGCAGTAAAGAACTTAATCGTGCCGTCGGGGTTGGCGGTCTCTTTATTTTATCCATGACGGGGATCGCCTTTGTTGTCGGGGCGCTTTCTAATGTTTATTTTTTTAATAATCCTAGCTTTGGAAAGATTTCTTTGGCTGTTGCCGAAGGGAATATTGACAAGATCATTCCTATTTATATCAATAGTGCCATGCCGACATGGTTTGTTTATCTTTTTATGTTGACGCTTCTTTCTGCCGCGATGTCGACATCAAGTTCGCAGTTTCATTCTATGGGAGCTGGGATCGGCCGTGATCTTTATGAAAAGGCTATTTTGCGAAGCAAACATTCGCATCATACCATTTTGATCACACGATTGGGGATCTTGCTTGGGGTCATTTTAACAGTTTTTTTAGGATTCAAACTTCCGGCGAGTATTATTGCCATTGCCACGGCGATCTTTTTTGGTTTGTGTGCTAATATTTTCTTGCCGACGTACATAGGTGCGCTTTTTTGGAAAGGAATGACAAAGGCAGGTGCGATTGCAAGCATGCTTACTGGTTTTTTTGGAACAGCATTTTGGCTTTTTTTTGTTCACGAGAAAGAGTCCGCGGCCTTAGGCTTGTGCAATCTTCTTTTTAAAAAGCCGACTTTGGCAACGGCACCTTGGACGGTTGTGGATCCCATCGTTGTTATTTTGCCCATTTCTTTTGCGGTTGCTATTCTCGTCAGCCTTTTTACAACGAAATTACCAGGGAACCATATTAAGGAATGTTTCAAGCATTTTTAAGAGGTTTATTAGTAATATCAATTTGAACCCTTTCTGCCTCGACAAGAAGAGAGGGTTCAAATTTTATACGGGAGACAAGATAAGGAGCGTTTATGAATTTTAGTCAATTATTATCTTCTTTTCCCCTTTGGGGGTTATTCGTAGGTGCGGTTTTGATCATTTGTCTTTCCTTTGAGGGAGGTTTTCTTTTTGGGAAGCATCAATGCCGACGATCACAAAAAGAAAAAGATTCTCCCATCGGGCCGATGATAGGAGCTACGCTAGGTTTGTTGGCGTTTATGCTATCGTTTACTTTTGGGATGGCCGCATCTCATTTTTTTGAAAGGCAGCAGACGGTTCTCGCCGAAGTGGCTGCAATTCGATCGACCTATGCCTTGACGGGGTTGGTCTCTGAAGCGAGTCGTGAAAAAGTTCGTAAACTTTTACGTGAGTATGTGGATATTCGGTCAAATGTGCGATCCGCACAAGAACTTAAATCTACGATTATTCGCTCTGAAGAAATTCATGACTTGCTTTGGACCGAGGCTATTTCTGGTGAAATAAAAAGTTCAGGAGCAAGTTCGTCCTGGGTTTTTGTCCAGTCGCTTAACGATATGATCAATCTGCATTTTAAGCGGCTTAAGATCGGCTTAGGACAGCGTATTCCGTCGACAATTTGGATTGTTCTTTATGGGCTTGCTATTTTAGCAATTGCCGGGATGGGGTATCATGCGGGATTGTTTGGCCATCGGGGCTCTTTTGCGTATTTGGTTTTAATTTTAACTTTTTCAGGGGTTTTGGTGTTGATTACAGATCTTGATCGTTCGCGGCAAGGATTATTTAAAGTCAGCCAGCAGCCGATGATCGATCTGCAGAAAAAAATGAATCTGGATAAATTGTAAGAACAAAATTTCACATTTGTCAGGATCTCCTTAACTTTTTTGATGCGAACGTAGTACTTCCTAAAAAACAACGTAGAACGTGTTTTGTGGATGATCAAAGAAAGGGTTTTATGAAAATATTTTGTGAAGTTAAAAGATTCTTTTTAGTTTTTTTAATGGGCGCGCTGATTTCTTTTTCGTCGGGATGTTCAGGCAGCGTCAAGAATATCGTCGGAAATCATGATCAGATTAACAAGGGATATCCGATTGATTCCGATGTCCAAACAACGGCCCAGAGGGTCATTGTGCCTGGCCCAAAACCTTCCGTGGCGATCGATCTTAATGAGATCTCAAAATACAGTCAATACGGCTATGGCAACTGGACATTTGGTGATCCTCTTCAATTCGTAACGCGAACCGATATTATGCCGGCTCTTTATGATGCTTCCAAAGTTACTAAAAAAGAAAAACTTTTAAATTTCTTTGCGATCTCTGACATTCATATTACTGATAAAGAATCTCCTAATCAGTTGATTTATCTTCAGCGCTTGCACAAAACATTACCCGTCGGGGGATCTCTGTATTCAGGGATCATGCTTTCTACAACGCATGTTCTTGACGCCGCTGTCCAGACGATCAACGTCCTTAACAAAAAGAATCCGTTTGATTTTGGTATCTCGCTTGGGGATACTTGCAATAGTACGCAGTATAACGAGCTAAGATGGTATATTGATGTTCTAGACGGCAAAGTGATCACCCCAAGCTCCGGCGCTCATCTTGGAGCGAATAGCGTTGAGTACCAGAAGCCATACAAGGCCGTAGGGCTCGACAAGAGTATTCCTTGGTATCAGGTGATCGGAAATCATGATCATTTTTGGATGGGCTCAATTCCTGTGGATTATAGTCTGCGTAAGGACCTTCGACAATCTTACATTACCGACGAAGTCTTCGCCACGGCAGATATTCTTGCAAACCCTGCAGCAATAAACAATCATGATTATTATATGGGCGTACTCGACGGATCAACGTCTCATGGGGACATTAAATACGCAGGACCTGTTGGAGATTTTAAGAGTCCTCCAAAGGTTGCAGCGGATCCAGACCGCCGTTCACTTTTGAGAACCGAGTGGATGAAAGAATTCTTTAATACATCAACAAGTCCGGTTGGTCACGGCTTTAATATGGCTGATGCCGACAATGGCTTTGCTTGCTATAGTTTTGTGCCTAAGTCATCGATCCCGATCAAGGTCATCGTCCTTGATGATACTCAAAAGGAAGATGATAACTCTGC
>JBAYLJ010000013.1:0-13163 GCA_041664145.1 Candidatus Omnitrophota bacterium
CCCGATCGCGGAAAGCTTAAGGTGAGCGTTTCTATTTTTGGGCGCTCTACACTCGTAGAATTAGAATATTGGCAAGTCGAGAAGGTTTAACATGGCAAAAGAAGTCGTCGCACAAATCAAGCTTTATGTTCCTGCAGGACAAGCAAATCCCGCTCCACCCGTTGGTCCGGCATTAGGTCAGCACGGCATCAACATTATGATGTTTTGTAAACAGTTTAATGAAAAGACTAAGGGCAGAGAAGGGCTTATCTTGCCGGCGGTCATTAAAGTTTATAAGGATAAATCATTCGATTTCATTATCAAAACTCCGCCAACTTCTGTTCTCATTAAAAAAGCAGCTAATCTTGCAAAAGCGTCAGGGCAAGCTGGTAAAGAGAAAATCGGAACAATTACTATTAAGCAAGTTGAAGAGATCGCTAAGCAAAAGATGGAAGATTTAAATACCGCAGACATGAAGAAGGCCATTATTACGGTTAAAGGAACGGCTCGAAGCATGGGTATTGAGGTGATGGAATAATGACTAAAGTATCAAAACGTATGAAGCAGGCTTATGAAAAAGTTGAGAAGGCCAAGGTCTATTCTTTAAAGGAAGGGATTTCTGTTATTTCTACTTTTCCTAAAGTAAAATTTGATGAAAGTGTTGAATTGCATTTTCATTTAGATGTTGATCTTAAGAGCTCTGATCAGGCTGTTCGCGGGACTGTCCTGTTGTCCCATGGAACAGGAAAAAAGATTCGTGTTATTGCCTTTTGTAAGGGTGAGCAGGCGCTTCAAGCAAAAGAAGCTGGTGCCGATTTTGTTGGCGCAGAAGAATTGATCGATAAAGTCATGAATGGTTTCTTTGATTTTGATTGCGTGGTGGCTACGCCAGATATTATGCGTGAACTAAGCAAACTCGGAAGAGTTTTGGGACCTAAGGGCTTGATGCCTTCTCCTAAGGCTGGAACGGTTGCTGCGGATATCGGCAAAGCGATCCGTGAAGTTAAGGCTGGCCGCGTTGAGTTTAAATCAGATAAGCAAGGCGGTGTCCACGTTGGGATTGGCAAGCGTTCATTTTCCGGTGATCAACTTCATGATAATGCCAAACAAGTCATTGACGCTGTGGTGAATTCAAAGCCTGCAGCGGTTAAAGGGGATTTTGTTAAGACTCTCTTTTTGTCAACAACGATGGGGCCTGGATTAAGGATTGCATTATGAAGAAAGTCGGACAACTTATTCGTGAAAACATTGCTGAAAAGATCCGCCATAATGTCGCGGAGCACTCAACGACATTTTTGGTGAGTTACTCAAAGATGTCTTCACCGAAGATGAACAATTTTCGTAAGGCCTTGAGCGCTACGGGTGCCAAGGTGTATGTTGCTAAAAATCGTATTGCGAAAAAAACTCTTACAGCGATGAAGTTTGATGATATGAGCAGTAAGATTACGCAGCAGATCGCATTTGTTTGGAGTGATAGCGATTCCGTTGAAGTCGCTAAAGTTCTTGTTAAGCTCGTTAAGGATCTTGAGGGGCTTAGTATTCAAGGTGGGGTCTTAGATGGAAAGGCAGTTCAGCAGGCGGATGTTAAACGCCTATCAGATCTTCCTTCAAGGGAAGTTCTTTTGACAATGTTGGCGCAAACCATCCAGTCTCCTTTAGTGCGTTTGGCTGTGGCTTTAAATGCCAAAACGAAGGATTTAATATATATCTTAAAGCAATTAAGCGAGAAAGCAGGAGGAAAATAAAATGTCAGAAACAGTTCAAGAAAACGTTGAGATCAAAGCCCTTTCACCAAAACTCGAAGAAGTTGTCAAGACCATTGAAGGTTTGACAGCTCTTGAGCTTTCCGACCTTGTGAAAGGTCTTGAGAAGAAGTTCGGGATTACTGCTGCCGCTCCTATGATGGCCGCTCCTATGATGGCCGGTGCCGCAGGCGCTGCTGCTCCAGTGGAAGAAAAGACAACATTCGATGTTGTCCTTAAAGCAGCTGGTGCTAACAAGATTGCCGTTATCAAAGAGGTCCGCGCTGCAACAAATCTAGGCCTCAAAGAAGCTAAAGATTTGGTCGAGGGTGCTCCGAAGACAGTTAAAGAGTCCATCGCTAAAGAAGAAGCCGAAGATCTCAAGAAGAAACTCGTCGCCGCTGGCGCTGAAGTTGAGATTAAATAGTTAATCCTGGAAACTCTAAAGCCAATCTATGAAAAAAAGAGAAATTAGAGACTTTAGCAAATTTAAGGATACGTACTCCTTACCTAATTTGCTTGATGTCCAAGTTGTCCCTTACGAAGCGTTTTTGCAGCGATTTGTCAAGCCTGAAGAAAGAAAGAATCAAGGGCTTGAAGAAGTTTTTCGCGAAACATTTCCTTTCGAAAGCTATGACGGCCAAGTTCGTATGGAATACATGAACTATCAGCTGGGGAAAGAGAAATATTCTTCAAGGGAATGTCAGCGACGAAGCATGACCTTTTCAGCTCCTCTCAAAGTTGGCCTTAGGCTTGTGACGCCCGTTGAGGTTAAAGAGCAAGAGGTTTATTTTGGCGATTTTCCGTTGATGACCGAAACCGGTACGTTCATTATTAATGGAGATGAGCGCGTTGTTGTTTCTCAAATTCAAAGACCGCCGGGTGCTTCGTTTGAGCAAGAGCTTCATCCGACAGGAAAGAGTATTTATCAAGGACGCATTATTCCTTCACGTGGCGCTTGGTTCGAAATTAAATATGATCTTAATGATGTCTTGCTTGCCTATGTTGACCGACGCCGCAGCTTTCCGGCAACGCAGATCTTACGCATTATGGGACTTTCTAGCGAAGAGGAAATGCAAAAACTTTTTGGCGAAGATTTTCCTAAGTTAAAAAATACGTTAGAAAAAGATCACACGAAAACAAAAGAAGAAGCTTTATTAGATTTTTACCGAAAAATGAGGCCGACAGAGCCTGCCACCATTGAGGTCGCAGAAGCTTTATTTTTCCGTTTATTTTTTGATGCGAAGCGTTATGAGTTAAGCAAGGTAGGACGCTATATTATCAATCGCAAGTTGGGGATGAATGTTGACTTAGAAAATCGTATTCTTGATTTAGCAACCGTTGCCGAAGTTATTCGCTATCTTTTTAAATTAAGAGATGGGCATGGCGACATCGACGACATTGACCATCTTGGGAACCGACGTATCAAGACGGTTGGCGAACTTGTTCAAAATCAAGTACGCATTGGGCTTGCACGTATTGAGCGTTCGATCAAAGAACGATTAGTTGTCATCAATAGTTTTGAAAATTTAACAGCGCATCACCTTATTAATTCCCGCCTCTTTTCGAGCCAGATCCAAGATTTCTTCGCGCGAAGTCAATTATCACAATTCTTAGATCAAAGCAATCCTTTGGCAGAGACAACCCACAAGCGAAGAGTTAGCGCTCTTGGCCCGGGTGGTTTATCCCGCGAGCGAGCTGGATTTGAAGTCAGAGACGTTCACCCTACACATTATGGCCGTGTTTGTCCTATTGAAACTCCTGAAGGTCCGAATATCGGACTTATTGCATCGCTTACCAATTGTGCACGTGTAAACGAGCTTGGGTTTGTTGAGACACCCTATCGTAAAGTCATAGAGGGTCGAGTAACGAACAAGGTTGAGTATCTGACGGCTGACATTGATCAAAATAAATATATTGCTCAAGCCAATACGCTTATCGACAAGGGCGGCAACTTCTTAGAAAAAGAGATCTCTTGCCGTTATCGTGCTGATTTTCCTTATGTTGGCCCCAACAAGGTTGACTATATGGATGTTTCCCCCAAGCAACTTGTTTCTCCGGCAACAGCTTTGATCCCATTCCTCGAGCATGATGATGCTAACCGTGCCTTGATGGGATCAAACATGCAGCGTCAAGCTGTTCCCTTGATGGTGACAGAAGCTCCTTTTGTTGGTACAGGCATGGAGGGGGCTGTGGCAAGAGATTCTGGATCTGTTGTGATTGCAACAGAATCAGGCAAGGTCACGAAGGCTGACGCTCGGGAAATCGTTATTGGAAAAGTTGTTTATCCGTTAAAGAATTTCTTAAGATCAAATGCGAATACATGTGTTCATCAAAAACCTATTGTTAAGATAGGGGATTATATTCAAGAGGGCCAGGTTATTGCCGATGGTGTCGCGACGGAACGAGGCAAGCTTGCCTTAGGGCGTAATATTTTGGTGGCCTTTATGTCCTGGAGAGGATACAACTTCGAAGACGCGATTATTTTAAATCAGCGTCTTTCTAAAGAAGATACGTTTACATCGCTTCACATTGAACGATTTGAAGTTGAAGCTCGTGAAACACGTCTTGGCAATGAAGAGATTACACGCGATATTCCTAATGTCGGCGAAGAAGGACTTAACGATTTAACCGAAGAAGGAATTGTTCGCGTTGGCGCTGAAGTGAAGGCGGGCGATATTTTAGTCGGGAAAGTAACGCCAAAGAGTGAAAAAGAGCTTTCACCTGAAGAGCGTTTATTGCGTGCGATCTTTGGTGAAAAAGCCGCAGATATTCGAGATACGTCACTTACTCTTCCTCCTGGAGAAGAGGGTGTTATTGTGAATGTTGAAGTTTTTCAACGTACAGAGCGTGGACGAAAGTCAAAAGACGACAAGAAAAAAGAGATTGTCGAGATTGATAAAATAAAGAAATATTATAAGCAAGAAACTGAATTTCTTAGAGAAGAAAAAGATAAGCGTCTATGCAAGCTTCTCAAAGTTGATAGAGCGGCGTTAGAAAAGATGACAGACCGCCAAATCAAGCAGGATGAAGAAGCGGCAACGGTGCTGAGTCTTTTTGATGATCGTATGCAAGAGCTCGTTGAAGAACAAGAGCATGAGATTGAAAAGGTCAAATGCGGAGATGAGCTACCTGCAGGTGTTTTAAAACGCGTCATTGTTTATGTGGCTACAAAACGAAAAGTATCTGAAGGCGATAAAATGGCCGGACGCCACGGAAACAAAGGTGTTGTCGCGCGTATTTTGCCTGAAGAAGATATGCCTTTCTTGGCGGATGGAACACCGGTTGATATCGTTCTTAATCCATTAGGCGTTCCTTCGCGTATGAACGTTGGTCAGCTTCTTGAAACACATCTTGGATGGGCAGCACAGGCCTTGGGTCTTGAATGCGAAACACCTGTTTTTAATGGTGCCAATGAGCAAGAAATTCGTGCTCTTCTTCGAGAAGCGCATCTCCCCGAAGATGGCAAGACGACCGTTTATGATGGGCACACTGGACTTCCTTTTGATCAAAAGGTCACTGTGGGCTACATCTATATGCTGAAGCTTATCCACTTGGTGGACGAAAAGATTCACGCACGTTCTATCGGTCCGTATTCTTTAGTTACGCAACAGCCCCTTGGCGGAAAAGCTCACTTTGGTGGTCAGCGATTTGGAGAAATGGAAGTCTGGGCGCTTGAGGCCTATGGCGCTGCGTATACATTACAAGAAATGCTTACGGTTAAAAGTGACGACGTCAATGGCCGAAGCCGTATCTATGAAGCTATCGTTAAAGGAGAGCAAAAGCTTACCCCCGGGACACCGGAATCTTTTAACGTTTTGATTAAAGAATTACAAGGTTTGTGCTTAGATATCCGCATGGAAAATTCTCAGCCTGTCCTTGAAGAGAAGAAAAAGGAAAGCTAAAAACGTATGAACCAAGAAAAATATTACGATAGCATTACGATCAAGATTGCTTCTCCGGATATTATTCGCTCTTGGTCGACGGGCGAAGTAAAAAAAGCAGAGACGCTTAATTATCGAACTTTAAAACCAGAAAAAGATGGTCTTTTCTGTGAGAAAATTTTTGGCCCTGTTCGTGATTGGGAATGTAATTGCGGAAAATATAAAGGCATCAAATTTAAGGGAATCGTCTGTGACCGCTGCGGAGTTCTTGTCACGCGTTCTGCTGTCCGACGTGAACGCATGGGGCATATTGATCTAGCTTGTCCGGTAACACATATCTGGTTTTACAAGGCGGTCCCCAGCCGTCTTTCGTCACTCCTCCAAGTGGGATTGAAAGATCTTGAAAAAATTATTTATTATGAAGAATATATTGTTGTTGATCCAGGGGATACTCAGCTAAAGTACAAACAATTTTTAAATGAAGATAAATATCAAGAGTGTCTTTCAAAGTATGGCGATTCTTTTAAGGCAAAGATCGGCGCTGAAGCTGTTAGAGATCTATTAAAGCAGGTTGATCTCGATAAGCTCTGTCTTGAATTAAGAGAAGCTTTAGGCAAAGCTACACCCGCTGGTGCTAACGCAAAGAAAATTGCAAAGACGTTAAAGATTGCTGAAGACTTTAAAAAGTCTGGCAACTCCATCGATTGGATGGTTTTGGAATCACTACCTGTGATCCCGCCGGATTTAAGGCCGTTGGTTCCTCTTGAAGGTGGACGATTTGCCACCTCAGACCTTAACGATCTTTATCGACGTGTTATTAATCGTAATAATCGATTAAAGAAGCTTATTAATCTTAATGCTCCTGAAATTATTGTTCGCAACGAAAAACGTATGCTTCAGGAAGCCGTGGACGCCCTTTTTGATAATGGTCGTCATGGCCGTCCTGTTTTAGGATCAAATAATCGTCCTCTGAAGTCTTTGTCAGATATGCTCAAAGGAAAACAAGGCCGTTTCCGTATGAACCTTTTGGGTAAGCGCGTTGATTATTCTGGACGATCTGTTATTGTTGTTGGCCCTGAACTAAAATTGCATCAATGCGGGCTTCCTAAACGTATGGCCCTTGAGCTTTTTGAGCCATTTATCATTCGTAAACTTCGCGAGCGAGGTTTTGTCCATACGATCAAAGGCGCTAAGCGCATGGTCGAGCGTGCCAAGAATGAAGTTTGGGATATCCTTGACGAAGTCATTCAAGATCATCCTGTCATGCTCAACCGCGCTCCAACACTTCACCGCTTAAGTATTCAAGCATTCCAGCCGATCTTGGTCGAAGGCAAAGCGATTCAACTTCACCCATTAGTTTGCGCGGCATTTAACGCGGACTTCGACGGTGACCAGATGGCTGTTCACGTTCCGCTGTCTTTAGAGGCGCAACTAGAATGTCGTCTTGAGTTACTTTCTATCAATAATATTTTTTCGCCTGCAGACGGACGACCTTTACTTTCTCCGACGCAGGATATCGTTTTAGGCCTTTATTATTTGACCAAGGACAAAGCTGGCTGCAAGGGCGAGGGAAGACTTTTTGCAACTACCAATGAAGCTAAGATTGCTTATAATGACGGGCTCATTGCCTTGCATAGCCGTATTAAGCTTCGCTTGGAAAATCAAGCAATTTGGGGAGAAGAAAAGCCGTCGTTCATTATTTCTCAGAAACAAGCCTTGGAAGGCAAAGATGTTCCTGTCAAGAGTGAAAAGAGAAGTGTTATCGTCGAGACAACCGTCGGAAAGATCTTCTTAAATAATCTTTTACCTCAAGGGTTTGGTTATGTGAATGATCTTTTAAACAAAAAGAAGATCGGGGCAGTTATTTCTGATTGCTATAAGCGCTTTGGTCAGCATGCGACGACGATTCTTTTGGATGATCTTAAGGCCTTAGGTTTTCAGTCAGCTACCTCGGCAGGAATTTCCATCGGTATTGACGATATTACGATCCCTGCAGAGAAACAAGTTTTGGTTAAGAATTCTCGTCAAGAAGTCGCTAAGGTGGAAGATCAATATCGTAAAGGTATTATCACCGGACGTGAGCGTTACAATAAGATTATTGATATTTGGACGCACACAACTGAAGCTATTTCTGATCTCGTTTTTAAGGGTATGGATCCGTTTAACCCTGTCTTTATTATGGCGGATTCGGGCGCTCGTGGATCGCGCCTTCAAATTCGTCAGCTTTCAGGTATGCGCGGATTGATGGCTAAACCTTCTGGAGAAATCATTGAAAATCCTATCACGGCAAGTTTCCGTGAAGGATTGACTGTTTTGGAATATTTTATTTCAACCCACGGTGCCCGTAAAGGTCTTGCCGATACTGCTTTAAAGACGGCAGACGCCGGGTATTTAACACGTCGTTTGGTTGACGTTGCTCAAGAGATTGTTGTTAATGAAATTGATTGCGGAACGGTCAACGGGATTACGGTTTCTGCGATTATTGAAGGCGACGAGGTTGTGGTCAGCCTTAAAGAGCGTATCATCGGTCGTGTTGCGTTAGATAATATCGTTGATATTGTTACCGATCAATTGGTGGTTGAAGCAGGACAAGAAATTACAGACGAAAAAGCTGAAATTATCGAGCAGCTTGGCATTGAAAAGGTACGTATTCGAAGTGTCTTAACGTGCGAAGCTGAACGTGGTGTTTGCGTGAAATGTTATGGTCGAAATTTAGCGACACAGCGACTTGTTGAAGTGGGTGAGGCCGTGGGTTGTATTGCGGCTCAAAGTATCGGCGAGCCCGGAACCCAGCTCACCATGCGTACGTTCCACATCGGTGGAACTGCCAGCCGTTCTGTTGAGCAGTCCTTTGTTCGTTCAAAGAATGATGGAACCATTAAATATCATGGTTTGCGCGTTGTTGAAAAAGGAAAAGAATATATTGTTTTGAACCGTAACGGGACGATCAGTATTAATGATGAATTCGGCCGTGAATATGAGCGTTATCCGCTTGTCCAGGGTGCTGTTATTAAAGTATCCGACGGAGTGATGATTAAAAAAGGCACTATTTTTGTTAGCTGGGATCCGTACACGGTTCCGATCATTACAGAAGTTAAGGGTGTTGTTAATTTTGAAGAGATTAAAGAGGGTGTCACGATTCAGGAAGAATTGAATCCGATCACTGGTGTGACTGAGCGCGTGGTGGTTGAACATAAGCAGGAATTTCATCCTCAGATTATTGTTACCGATGAGCGCAAAGAAGTGCTAGGGATCTATTCTATTCCCGTCGGAGCGCATATCTTGGTTCATGATAAGCAACAAGTAGGGGCAGGTGAGCTCTTGGCCAAGATCCCGCGAGCTTCTGGAAAAACCCGTGACATTACCGGCGGTCTTCCGCGCGTTGCTGAGCTTTTTGAAGCTCGACGTCCAAAAGATCCTGCGATCATCAGCGAGATTGATGGATTTGTTGAGTTCGGCGAAGATCGTAAGGGATCACGAAAGATTATTGTTCGAAGCCAAACAGGTATGTGTTCAGAGTACATTCTTCCTCATGGAAAGCACCCCAATGTTTATAAAGGGGATCGTGTTTTTGCCGGTCAGCAACTTACGGAAGGACCTGTTGTTCCTCATGACATTTTACGCGTTTCAGGGGACAAAGTTTTACAAGAATATTTGTTGAATGAAGTGCAAGAAGTTTATCGTTTGCAGGGGGTACGTATCAGCGATAAACATATTGAGCTCATTGTTGGACAGATGCTTAAAAAAGTTATGATCGAAGAAGCAGGAGATACAGAGTTTCTTGCGGGACAGCAAATTGATAAAAAAATATTTAAAAAAGCGAATGAAGCTGTTTTAAAGAAAAAAGGCAAGCCTGCATCTGCAACACCATTATTGTTAGGCATCACAAAGGTCTCTTTGTCGACGGAGAGTTTCATTTCTTCTGCGAGCTTCCAAGAAACGACAAGAGTCTTGACAGATGCAGCAACTTCTGGTAAAGTTGACTACTTACGTGGCTTGAAAGAGAACGTTATTGTGGGTCATTTAATCCCCGCAGGTACTGGTTTTAAAACTTATAAAAATATTGAAATGGTAAAGTATGCCGACGATCGCACAATTGATCAGAAAGAGCCGGAGACAAAAGAGCAAGAAGGGTAAATCCCCTGCCTTGACCAATTGTCCGCAACGGCGTGGTGTTTGTTTGCAGGTCAAAACAATGACACCGAAAAAACCGAATTCTGCACTTCGAAAGATTGCCAGAGTCCGATTATCGAATAAGATGGAAGTTACCTCCTATATCCCCGGAGAAGGGCATAATCTTCAGGAACACTCCATTGTTCTCGTCAGAGGCGGTCGCGTGAAAGATTTACCAGGAGTTCGTTATCATATTGTACGCGGCACACTTGACACCACTGGCGTAAAAGACCGTAAGAAATCACGTTCAAAGTACGGAACTAAACGAGATAAATAATGAGAAGAAGAACAGCGCAAATACGTCAGGCCCTGCCTGATCCGAAGTATAATGACCAAATGATCGGAAGATTCATTGGGATCATTATGTACGAAGGCAAGAAGACATTGGCTGAGCGTATTGTTTATAATGCATTAGATATTTTAAAGAAAAAGTCTGCGGATGACGATGTTGTAAAAGTTTTTACTAAGGCGATTGAAAATATTCGTCCCCGTGTACAGGTAAAGTCTCGAAGAGTTGGAGGCTCGACCTATCAGATTCCTATGGAAGTTCCGCCTTTAAAGGGAAACACGATTGCGCTTCGATGGATTCGTGATCTTTCCCATGCTAAAAAAGGTAAGCCGATGGAAATTAAAATTGCTGATGAACTTTTTGCGGCTTTTAAAGGTGAGGGTCAAGCTATTAAGAAGAGAGACGAAGCACATAAGATGGCAGAAGCTAATCAGGCCTTTGCTCATTTGAAATGGTAAGCTATGGAAAATACTTCTTTAAATAAATTACGTAATATTGGGATCATTGCTCACATCGATGCTGGAAAGACAACGACGACAGAGCGCATCCTTTTTTATACGGGCGTTATTCACAAGATGGGAATCGTTGATGAAGGTAATACCGCCATGGACTGGATGGAGCAAGAGCAAGAACGCGGTATTACAATTACTTCCGCCAACACGACCTGTTTCTGGCGTGATTGCAAGATTAATATCATCGATACTCCCGGACACGTTGATTTTACGGTTGAAGTTGAACGATCACTCAAAGTTCTTGATGGCGCTGTTGTTGTTTTATGCGCGACCAGCGGTGTTCAGCCGCAAACAGAAACTGTTTGGCGCCAGGCTGATCGCTACCATGTTCCTCGTATTGCATTTATTAATAAGATGGACAGACTTGGAGCAAGTTTTGAAAATGTTTTAAAGCAAATGCATGATCGTCTTGGTGCCGTGGCCGCAGCGATTTCTTTTCCTGTAGGCTCAGAGGATCATTTTACGGGTATTGTAGATATTATTGAAGGACAGCTTATTACTTATGACGATACGGAAGGTATGAAGATTAACCGTCAAGATGTCCCTGCCGAGCTTAAAGATCAATTAGCTAAATATTATCACACCTTGATTGAAAAGATTTCTGAAGTTGATGACATTCTCATGCAAAAATTCTTGGATGAAAAACTTCCTACTAAAGAGGAGCTACGTCAGGCGATTCGTCGAGCTGTCGTTAAAGGGGCCTTTGTTCCTGTGCTTTGCGGAACGTCCTTACGCAACAAAGGCGTTCAGATGGTTTTGGATGCCGTATGTGATTTTCTCCCATCCCCGCTAGATGTTCCAGATATCAAAGGAATTATTCCAAAAACAAAGACAGAGGTTACTCGTAAACCTTCGGATGATGAAAAATTAGCCGCTTTAACGTTCAAGATTGCCATGGACCAATATGTCGGAAAGATTTTTTTTACACGCATTTATTCTGGCAAAATTGTTTCTGGGACGCAGATTTATAATTCAACGCGAGACGTGAAAGAAAAAGTTTCTAAAATTGTTCTTATGCATGCCAACAAGCAAGAGATCATTGAACAAGCTGGCGCTGGAGAAATCGTTGCTTTGGTAGGGCTTAAAGAAACAAAATCCGGAGATACCTTGTGTCATGAGTCAGACCCTATCTTGCTTGAAAATATGAGAATCCCTGAGCCTGTTGTTTCTATGTCGCTTGAACCGATGTCCAAGGCTGATCAAGATAAAATGGGGATGACCTTAAGGAAATTTTTAGATGGAGATCCATCTTTTAGAGCTCGTTATGATAAAGAAACAGGAGAAACAGTTATCTCTGGTATGGGTGAGTTGCACTTGGAAATCATTGTCGATCGCATGAAACGTGAATTTGGCCTTGAGACAAGAGTAGGACGTCCTCAAGTTGCTTATAAAGAAACGATTAAGCAAAAGGTCACAGGAGTTACGGGAAAGCATATTACCCAATCCGGTGGTCGCGGACAGTATGGACATGTTATTATTGACGTCGAGCCTCAAGAAGAAAAAGGTAAGGGCGTGACGTTTGTTGATAAAATTAAGGGAGGAGCGATTCCTCGTGAATTTATTAAACCCATCGAAGAAGGCATTCGTGCCGCAGCTCTTACAGGTATCTTAGGTGGTTATCCGGTTGATGATATTCAGGTCACGTTAGTTGATGGATCCTATCATGATGTTGATTCTAGTGAACTTGCTTTCCATTTAGCTGCAAAGAATGCTCTTTATGATGCTTTGCGTAAAGGAAAATCAGTCTTTTTGGAGCCTATCATGGACGTGGAAGTGGTTGTTCCTGAGCAAAATATGGGAACGGTCGTTGGTGATCTTAATACGCGAAGAGCGAAGATTAACGAGATGAGTAACCGTGGTTTATTAAAAACAGCGCGTTGCGATGTTCCCTTGGCAGAAATGTTTAATTATGCCGGCGCTATTCGCTCTTTATCACAAGGACGTGCTACATTTTCTATGGAGCCTGCTTATTATGCGGAAGTTCCAGCCTTTGTAGCCGAGAAAATACAGGGACGAAACGCAGGGAAAAAAGCAATTGTTTAGAACATTCTAACGGGAGGAAAAAAGAACATGGCTAAAGGAAAATTTTTAAGAAACAAACCTCACTTGAATATTGGAACTATTGGTCACGTCGATCACGGTAAGACGACATTAAGCGCTGCTATTACGATGGTTTTAGCAAAAAAAGGCCTTGCTGAAGCTCGTGGGTATGACACTATTGACAATGCGCCAGAAGAAAAAGAGCGTGGCGTTACGATCAATATCGCTCACCTTGAGTATGAAACTGAAAAGCGTCATTATGCACACATTGATTGCCCCGGACACGCTGACTATATCAAAAACATGATTACTGGTGCGGCTCAGATGGACGGTGCGATCTTGGTTGTTTCCGCAGCTGATGGTGCGATGCCTCAGACTAGAGAACATATTCTTTTAGCTCGTCAGGTCAACGTTCCTCGCCTCGTTGTTTTTATGAACAAGTGCGATCAAGTCGAAGATAAGGAACTTCTTGACTTGGTTGAATTAGAGCTTCGAGACCTTTTGACCAAATACAAATTTGATGGTGATAAAACACCGATCATCA
>JBAYLJ010000014.1:0-12948 GCA_041664145.1 Candidatus Omnitrophota bacterium
AACATGGCCTTAACTTTGCCAAAATAGGGACCAGCGACAACGATGTCTCCATCTTTGAGCGTTCCACTTTGAACGATCACAGAAGCGACCGATCCTTTTCCATGACTTAAGTGAGCCTCGACCACAATACCTGTAGCTGGTCGGTCGTAATTCGCCTTAAGGTCAAGCAATTCCGCTTCGAGGAGAATCCCTTCAAGAAGCTGATCAACGCCTTCCCCGGTTGTTGCAGACACTCCTAAGGTGATCGTCTTACCACCCCAGTCTTCTGGATTTAAATCATTTTGCGCAAGCTGTTTTTTGACTCGATCAATATTAATGTTTCGCTTATCGATCTTATTAATAGCGACAACGATAGGAACGCCGGCAGCGCGTGCATGGCCAATCGCCTCTTCAGTCTGAGGCATAACACCTTCATCCGCGGCAACAACCAAGATAATTAAATCTGTAATATGTGCTCCGCGGGCCCGCATGGCTGTAAACGCAGCATGGCCTGGGGTATCCAAAAACGTAATCTTTCCGCGTGGCGTTGTAACAGAATAAGCCGCCATGTGCTGAGTAATACCGCCGTGCTCTTTATCAACGATATGACTTTTACGAATACTATCGAGAAGAGACGTTTTTCCATGATCAACGTGTCCCATAAACGTTATGACCGGAGGACGCGTTCTTCTAAGCCCAGGATCCCCTTGGTCAGTATGAAGAGCAACGAGTTGTTCTTCTTCTGTTTTCATCTTTTTATATGAAAAATTTAAATCTACCTGAAGGCTGCCCACTGTTTCTTCACTAAGACTTTGATTGATCGTTGCTAACATCCCCTTCTGCATTAATATCTTTAAAACAGCACTTGGTTTTTGCTGTAATTTTACAGATAGATCTTTGACGCTGATGGGAAAAGTTAACTCAATATCTTTAAGAGGTCTTTCAACAAGAGATGCTGAAGCTAAAGAAACTTGCGGTCTGTGAGGCACATGAGAGCGATGATCATATCTCTGGGGGCGCGACGTAAATCGATCCTTTTTATACTCCACAGGGTTAACCGCAACAACATCAGGCTTAGGCGGTTCTGCTGGTTTAGCAGGAATCGTTTGCTTTTCACTAGAAACCTTTAGCGGTACTTCTTTAGATTCTTTTTGAACAAGCGCTTCTACACCCTTTTTTGGTTTTTCAACTTCGACGGTCTTCTGCGCCTTGTCCTTCTTAGGCGGAGCACCTTTTCCTTTTTCACCCCTTACGTCTTGCGGTGCTTCTTTCTTATCCTTAGCAGAAACTTTCTTAAGGACAGCTTTCTTGCCCGCCTTTGGCTTATCTTTTGCTTCAGAAACCTTTTTAGCCTTAGAAGGCTTAAGCGCCTTCTTGACGACTTCAGGTTCAGGCTTTAGGCTTTTCTCTTTTTGTGTTTTTACGACAACGACTTTTTCCTCTTTTTGAACAGGAACAAGTTTTTTACCTTTAGATTCAAGAGATCGTCGGATAACAGCCACAACCGCTGGACTAAGATCCTGCTTAGCATCTTTAGCTTTTAGCTTTAACGCTTTTAGCTCTAATAAAATATCATCACTTTTCAATCCGTATTCTTTAGCTAACTCGGAAACTTTCATAAGAATTCTTTCTTCCCTATTATTTCTTGTTAATAATCTTTTTTGCTTCTTTAATAATTTTTTGAGCCTTGACTTCTCCAAGCCCCTTAACCGCTGATAACTCCTCAGCTGAGCTTGCGGCAATCTTTTCAAGCGTATCGAATCCTTTTTCGTTTAACAACCCAACGAGCTTTTCTCCAACACCCGTTAAGTCGGCAATGCTTGCGCCCTGTTCTTTTTCTTGTTCCGGCTCAACGATTTCAGTCGACTTCTGTGGAAGATTTTGCGCATGCTCTTTCCACTGCGTCTCTGAAAAAACCTCTAAATGCCATCCAACAAGTTGACTTGCCAGACGAATATTTTGGCCATGTTTTCCGATCGCAATCGATAATTGATCATCGGCAACAACGATATCCGCGCGCTTATCGCTTGCGTAAAGATGCATCTGTGATATCTCCGCCGGAGAGATCGCTGCCTGAATATAGGTCTTTTTGTCTTCGGCATAACGAACAATGTCAATCTTCTCGCCATGAAGCTCGGTGACGATACTCTTGACCCTCGAACCGCGCATCCCAACGCAAGCGCCCACGCAATCAACTTTTTCTTCTTTCGAAGAAACGGCAATTTTTGTGCGTTCGCCAGGTTCACGCGCGATCGCTTTAACCTCAACGATGCCGTCGTAAATTTCAGGAACTTCAAGTTCAAAAAGCCTTTTGACAAGATGAGGATGAGCGCGCGATAAAACGATCTGAGGCCCCTTGCTCTCTCGTCGAACATCCAAAATATACGCCCGAATGCGATCCCCTTGCTTAAATTCTTCCTTGCTTGATTGTTCACTTCGAGGGATAAAGGCTTCCGTCTTAGTCAAATCAACAATAATGTTCCCTTTGTCAATACGATAAACACTTCCCGTGACAATCTGGCCGATACGCGCATAATATTCATTAAAAATAACATCCTTTTCTGCTTCACGGATCTTTTGAATGACAACTTGCTTAGCCGTTTGCGCGGCAATGCGTCCAAAATCCTTAGATTTAATCTCCTCACCGTCAGCATAGGCGATCAATTTTCCTGTTTTGCGATCCAAAACAACCTGCACTTCCTGATCTTTGCCCACGCTCCAAATTTTCTTTGCTGCAGAGGCCACGGCTGACTCAACAGCTTGGATAAGGATTTCTTTATCGACCCCTTTATCACGCTCAATTTGATCTAAAATAATAAGTAATTCACTATCCATGTTAATTCCTTCCTTCAAATAACTTGCTTGGCCTTGTTAATAAACTGAACAGGAATGATCACTTCAACGCCAGAGCGCTTAATGTAAACATGTTCCCCTTGAACCCTTTGAACAACTCCTTGATACTCTAATTTTCCATCCACAGGCTGCTTAAGATAAAAAACGATCTCTTTGCCATAAGATCGTAAAAAATCTTTAACGCTCGTCAACGGCCGATCAATCCCGGGAGAAGAAACTTCTAAAACATAATCTCCATCGAGAATCTTTTCACCATCAAAAAGCTCGCGTATTTTCTTATTAAGACAAGCGCACTGTTCAATGGTAATGCCACCTTCTGGCTTATCCGCCAATACTTGAATAACGTTTTCTTCATGTCCGCAGGTAAGATCAGCGTCAACCAAATCAAAGCCTTGACTTGCAAGATAAGGCTCAAGCAACAACATGATTTTCTCCCGCACGGCATCCATCATAAGGACATCATCTTCTTTAATTGTGTTTTTATCTCTTTGATTCCAACGGTCAAGACTTCACCGCTTCGCCGATTCTTGATCTCCACTTTGCCTTCGGCTAACATGCGCTTACCAATAATAACACGGTAAGGAATGCCGATTAGATCAGCATCATTAAACTTGCGCCCTGCGCTCTCGCTACGATCATCTACAAAAACATCTAACCCGCCTTCCTTAAGATCAGCATAACAATCATTAGCAACTTGCATAAGCTCAGGATCATCAACCTGCAAAGGGAGAACCTCCACATCAAACGGCGCGACTTCTTTTGGCCAGACAATACCACCCTTGTCATTATTTTTCTCGATGATTGTTGCGATAAGGCGGCTGACGCCAATCCCGTAACAGCCCATGATCACAGTTTTTTTCTGTCCTTTTTCGTCTAAAAAGTTCAGATCCAAGGCTTTTGTATATTTTGTTCCAAGCTGAAAAATATGTCCAATTTCGATCGCTGGCGTTTTAACCAAATTTTCTTTCTGACATTGAGGACACTTTCCTTGCTGTTCTGAATCTTTTAGCCCTTGGGCATATCCGCACGAAGGACAGCGTAACACCTGATCTTCGCCAATGTCTGCCGGAACCATGAACTCATGAGAAACATCTCCTCCCATGGCTCCAGAATCAGCACCTACGCTCACGACGTCTAATCCGCAACGAATAAAAATCTTTTGATAAGCTTCATACATCAGCTGATAATTCTTTTCAAGGCCTTGCTGATCGGTATCAAAGCTATAGGCATCCTTCATGATAAATTCACATGCGCGGACAATGCCAAATCTTGGGCGCATCTCATCGCGAAACTTCGTTTGAATTTGATAAAGAACAACTGGCAGTTGTTTGTACGACTGCACATAACTTTTAACCAAATCCGTGATCACCTCTTCATGCGTCGGGCCAAGGCACATCGCACGCCCCTTTTTATCTTCAAACCGAATCATCACATCTTTAAGCGTCTCATCACGCCCTGTCTTCTTCCATAGATCCATCGGCTGCAAACACGGCAAAAAAAGCTCTCGCGCGCCAACCGCATTCATTTCTTCATTAATGATCTTTTCGATCTTACGTAAAACCTTTAAACCTAATGGGAGGTAAGAATAAACTCCCGATGTAAGCATATGCACAAGCCCCGCACGTAATAAAAGCTGATGACTGACAGCCTCTGTTCCGGCAGGAACTTCTTTTAACGTGGGGATATAATATCTTGTCCAGCGCATCTTTTAAGCCTCAAAAGGTTTTGAAAGCTTCACGTTTCGCTTGGTAAACTTATCCAGAGAAGAAGGTTTCTTTCCTGTGAATACCCAATTGCCGATAACTTGACCACTTTCGGTAATGCGTTCTTCTTTAAAATAAAATAAATCCGTAAGTTGAATCTCATTATTTTGAATCACAGAGCTAACATCAGTCACATGGGTAATACGTCTTTTCCCATCAATATGAAGCTCCGTATGCACAATCAAATCAATCGCGCTTGCAATTTGTCGGCGGATCTCATCAACGCTTAAAGGAATACCTGTTGTCAAAAGCATCGTCACTAAGCGATTATAACAATCTTTGGGAGAATCCCCGTGCACGATCGCTAGTGATCCTGAGTGACCGCTGCTAATCGATTGAATAAGATCAAGCGCTTCGTTGCCGCGAACTTCGCCGATAATGATACGATCGGGCCGCATACGCAAAGAATTAACAAACAGATCTCCTATGGTAATGATACCCTTTCCTTCCACGTTAGCAACTTTAGACTGAAGACTGACCACATGGGCCTGCTTTAACCGAAGTTCAGCTGTATCTTCAATCGTCACGATACGCTCTCGCTCAGGAATATGCCGAGATAAGACATTAAGCGTTGTTGTTTTTCCTGTTCCTGTCGCTCCTGAAAAAATAATATTCAGCCTTGCAGGAATTGCCGCAATAAGAAAATCAGCAATCTCCTTGTTAAGCATCCCTAAATTGATTAAATCATCAACAGTTTCAATCTCAGAAGAAAATTTACGTATGGTTACAACGGGGCCTATAAGCGATACAGGCGGTAAAATAACATTAACACGCGATCCATCCGGCAAAGAAAAATCCACGTATGGCGAGGACTCATCAACCCTTCGGCCAGAGGATGATCCAGCAAGAATTTTCTGAATGGTATAAAGCAATTCCCTCGAATCTTGAAATCGCACATCGCTTAGCTCGATCTTTCCGCTTCGCTGTACATAAATCTTTTGCGGACCATTAATCATGATCTCACTAATTGTCTTGTCTTCCATCAAAGGACGAAGAGGCCCTAAACTAATCACAGAACTGACAAATTGACGCATTAAAATACCCTTTTCTTCGCCTGTTAAGGATATTTCATTTTCTTGGCAAACAAAATCAACAGCCTTACGCACATAGGCACAAACCTCATCTTCAGCAAGAGACTCTTTGACTTTCAAGAAATCGGTTTTCGTAATCAAATGCTTCTGCACCAATCTTCTTACTTCGTCAAACATAAGCCCTCTCTTTGTTAAAATTCTTATTAACCTCTAAAATGCATGATCTTGTCAAAAATACCGTAACGAACAAAATCACTATAAAAGACAAACAGGGCCAAACAAATAATCAAACTAAAACCGATCTTATAAATAACCTCATCAGCCTTTGGGGACAAGGGTTTGCCTCGCAGCTTCTCAATTCCAAAAAACAACAGATGACCGCCGTCCAAAACAGGCAAAGGCAAGAGATTAAAAATCGCAAGGCTCGCGGAAATCACCGCCATGATGTAGAGAACGTAAGAAAATCCCAATTCCGCTGCTTTCTTAATAATAAAGAAAATGCCGATCGGCCCTGTCATACCGTCCTTAGTCGACATGGCCCCTGTGATCATCAGATACAATGCTTTATATGTTGTCGTCGTGATGTTGACAAGTTTTTTTCCTGCCTTGCCAACACTTTCAAAAAAACCATATTTCAATAAAATGATATCTTCTTTAGGCTTGATGCCAACAACGCGCGTTTGGATCTTTTGTCCAAAAACATTTTCCATATTTTCCTGCAATGAATTTAAGACGATCGTTTTAGAAACATTGCTGCGTTCAACGAGAAACGTAAATTGAGCCTTCTTAGACTGACTAATGTAGCCCTGAACGCCTTCCCAACTATCAACGCTTAGCGCATCAATGGAAATAATCTTGTCCCCGGCTTGCAACCCGGCTTGCTCCGCAGGATAACCCTTCACAACCTCGCCAACATTTGCTCCAAGGGTTGGATAGCCGATCATAAAAACAATACAAAAACATAAAAAGGCAAAAACATAATTCACAATTGGGCCAGATAAAACAATAAGGGCACGATGGCCAATAGGCTTTGAAAAAAATTCCTCTCTTGCCCCTTTGCACTCAGCGCGCTCATCCCCAGCCATCTTGACATAGCCGCCGAGAGGAATAAGGCAAACAGCATATTCCGTACCTTTTCTCATGAAGCTAAAAAGCTTTGGACCAAATCCAAACGCAAATCTCTCAACCCTTACGCCTAAGGCTTTGGCTGTTGCCAGATGCCCATATTCATGAACAATAACAAGGACGCTTAAAACAATAACGAAAACCAATGCTCCCATTTTATGCTCCTATCAACCCTCGAGCCTTTTCTCTGGCCCAGCGATCTGCTTGTAATATCTCTTCCATTGTTAACGCTTTTAATGGCTTATGCCATAACACAACCTTTTCTACGATCTGCGTAATCCTAGAAAAACAAATCTTACCTTTTAAAAAAGCCTCCACAGCTTCCTCGTTGGCTGCATTCAAAACACTGCCAAACGTTTTACCCTTGCGGGCAACCTCATAGCACAGAGCCAGTGCTGGAAACTTTTTAAAATCAGGCTTTAAAAAAGTTAGCTGCTTCTGCTTAAAAAAATCCATGGCCGGTAACTTTGTTTCCATACGCTTAGGATACGTCAAAGCGTATTGAATCGGAATCCGCATGTCTGTTACCCCAAGCTGTGCAAGAACGGATCCATCACAAAATTCAACCATCGAATGAACAATAGATTCAGGATGGATAGCCACCTCGATCTCGTGCACCTTTAAATCAAAAAGCCACATCGCTTCAATGATCTCAAGACCCTTATTCATCAAGGTCGCTGAATCAACGGTGATCTTTTTTCCCATCTTCCAGCGCGGATGATCCAAAATTTCTTCAAGCGAAACCTTATCAAAACGGTTCTTCTTAACATCCCTTAAAGGGCCGCCTGATGCTGTCAGGTAAACCTTTTTTACCTCGTCTCGATTATGGCCTTGAAGACACTGAAAGATCGCACTCTGCTCGCTATCAACAGGAATGATACAAGCCTTGTGCCGCCTAGCGTCCTGCATGATCATAGGGCCGGCCATCACAAGGGCTTCTTTATTCGCCGGGGCAATTCTTTTTCCTAAACGAACAGCCATCAAAAAAGGTTTTAAGGCGACACTGCCTTGGATACCCAAAACAATAATATCAAAATTATTTAAACGAACTAGATTTTCGATCTCCGTATTGGCATCAAAAATCTTTAAAGGCCTGCGCCCAATTCTGCTACGCAAACGCTTGATATGCTCTGATCCAACAGCGACACATTTTGGCGAAAATTGACGAATCTGCTCTGCTAGCAAATCAACGTTATTAAGCGCGCTTAATCCGACAATTTTAAATTGATCAGGAAACCGCTCAACAACCCTTAAGGTGTTAATCCCAATGGATCCTGTCGACCCTAATACAAGAACTTTTTTTATGCTCATTTCAAATGGTATTTAACGCCGAGCTCATATACAGATAAAACGCAGGAGCTGCGAACAAAAGGCTATCGATAATATCCAAAATGCCCCCTAGCCCTGGCAAAAACTTTCCTGAATCTTTGACGTCACAATCACGCTTGATCATCGACTCTGACAAATCTCCTAATTGGCCTATGGCACTAAAAAAGACACCGATCAAGAATATTTGAAACAATGTATAATTGAGCGCTGGCGGTAAAAATGACCAACACACAAGCGCTGTAAGGCCGCCAAAGATCAAGCTGGCCGCCCAACCTTCAATAGTTTTGTTAGGGCTGACATTTGACAAAAGGGCATGCTTGCCAATCTTTCTTCCGATCAAAAGCGCCCCGATATCGCCTGCCTTCGTCACAGCAATGATAAAGGCCAACAATTTTAAACCTCCGTCATCTGGAACAAGAAAACGGATCTTGACTAAAAAGCTAAAAAACCACGAAACATACAAAATACCAAAAAGCGTAGTTGATATGCCAACAATCGCATTGCGGTTGTCCCCGCGCAAGAATTGCAATAACAAAAGAAGCAAGAATCCGATAACGATGAAAAGAAGCTCCCAGTTCTTCGTAAGCTCAAACCTTGTAAAAATGGATACAGGAATAGCTGCGCCAATAAAGATCCCTATGTAGCTATAGATCGGGATCCCTTTTTTTCTAATTAAATAAAAAAATTCATAGAGGCCACCCATGGTTAAGACAACGATGAAAATAATAAAAAACCACTTATTAAAGATTCCCAAAGTGGTTAAAGCAGCTAGAAACAAAGAACTTTGTATTCGTTTTGAAAGCATGTCTTCTCCTAGATATTAGATCTTCCCATAGCGCCGTTCACGTTTTTGATAATCAGCGATAGCTTTTTCAAATTCTTTTTTATTAAAATCAGGCCAATATTTTTCTGTAAAATAAAGCTCGCTATAGGAAAGCTGCCAAAGCATAAAATTACTTATTCTCTGCTCTCCAGATGTCCGAATCAGCAGATCCGGATCTGGAGTCCCCTTCGTATAAAGCATGCTACCAAAGCTCTTCTCGGTCACCTGGTCAAGGCTGCGCGTTCCCTCTTTGACTTCACGTGAAATCTTCTTGACGGCATCTAAAATTTCCTGACGAGCGCCATAGTTAAATGCCAAATTAAGCGTCATCGCGCCATGATGCTTTGTCTTTTCCTGAGCGGCTTTCAAACTCTTTAAAATTCTTTCAGGAACGCCCTCTTCCCGCCCTAAGACTTGAAACCGAATCCCTGCCTCATCAAGCTCTTTGACTTTCTTGTCAAGGCTTCGAGCCAAAACACTCATCAACATTTCAACTTCTTTTTTGGGACGATCCCAGTTTTCTACAGAGAAAGCGAAGAGTGTTAAAAACTTTACACCCATCTGGCGCGCTGCGGCAACAATCTCATCAACCCTTTTAACGCCCTGCAGATGCCCATAAGAGCGTGGCATATGCTTCTTTCTAGCCCAGCGCCCATTGCCATCCATGATAATCGCAACATGCTCAGGTATTTTTTCATCCTTCATAACAGTTGTTCCTACTAAATAAAATGGGGGATATATATCCCCCATCGCGATGCCACTTTCTCAATCAAAGCTAATAACGCTATTCGCTCATCGTATCATCATTTTTGCGGAACAAGAGCGTTTTTGAGCTGCTCTTGAAACACCTGATTAAGGCGTTCTGTTTTCTCAAGTTCAAGTTTTAAATTAGCAATCGCCCCTTCATTACGTTGTAACAAAAGGTTAAGCTGATCAACCTCAGCCTGAGCCTTCTGTCCATTAGACTCTAAGAGGCGAACCTTGGCCTTCATTTGTTCGAGCTTCTCTTCAGCCACCATACGGCTATAACGCTCTTCGTTGAGATCGTTTCTTGTACGCTGAAATTTCTGCGAAGAAACGATAGATATCAACAAGCAGCCAATGCTGACAGCAGTTAAAATGAGCAAATTTCTATTCTGAAAAATATTGACCATAAAAATTATTTCAAGTTTTCTTCTTGTTCTTGAGTTGTTAAAGGCAGACCAGCATCTTCTTTAAGAGTGTTTGGCAAAATAACAATTTCAACTCGACGATTCTTTTGTCTACCTTCTTTTGTGTCGTTAGAAGCAACGGGGTTAAACTCACCGTAACCTGTTGCTGATAAACGAGTTGGCTCAATACCTTGATTATCAATCAAATAATGCAAAACGCTCATGGATCTTGCAGAAGAAAGCTCCCAGTTCGACTTCCAACCAGAATGCTTGATCGGAACATTATCTGTGTGGCCTTCAATGCCTACCTTAAGATCTTTAACTGTCGTCTCAAGGACATCAGCGATTTTATTTATTTTTCCTTCTGCATCTGCCTTAAGAGTGGCTTTTCCAGAATCAAACAAGACCTCGGAAACAAAAGTAATAACAAGCCCTCGCTCAAGCATCTGGATCGAGACTTCCTTGTCGTTAATTTCTTTCTTAAACTTATTTTCGAGCTCTTGCTTAGCACGCTCAAGTTCGCTCAATTCTCTTTTAAGATTTGAAATTTCCTGAAGATCTTTCGTTCTTCCCTTTTGGATCACAACTGTACATCCACAAAGGCCTGCAACGAATGTTGCCATAATAGTTAAAAGAATAACAGATTTTACGAATTTCATTACTTTCCTCCTTTTTATAATAGTTTCAAAGTAACATAAGCCATTTCCAAAGTCAAGCAAATTGTACCAACTTTCCTGACCCTAAAAGACTTTTCCTACCGTATAATAATCTCATCTCGCTTTGAACCGATCGAGACGTATTTAACCTTAACACCGATCAATTTCTCTAAATACGCAATATAACGTTTAGCATTTAAGGGTAGCTTATTATAGGAACGAATACCGCTAATGGGCGTCTGCCAACCGGGAAGTTCAACATAAATAGGCTTGGCACTGCAAAAAATATCTAAGTCAAGAGGAAAGTCCTTTAGGATCTTACCTTTATATTGATACGCTGTACAAACTTTTATCGTTTTTAAATCATCTAAAACGTCAAGTTTCATGATCGCAAGCTCTGCGGTACCATTAAGCATCGCGGCATATCGCACCAAAACGCTATCAAACCAACCACATCGTCTTGGACGACCTGTTGTTGCCCCAAATTCTTTTCCTTTGGCGCGAATCTCCCCTTCAAGTTTAGCCGAAAATTCTGTAGGAAATGGCCCCTCGCCAACTCTTGTCGTATACGCCTTGACAGCGGATATCGTCTTTTGGATCTTCACCGGTGAAACGCCTGTTCCCGCACAAGCACCTGCTGCAATAGAATTTGACGACGTGACATACGGATACGTTCCAAAATCAATATCAAGAAAAGCTCCTTGAGCGCCCTCAAAAAGAATCTTCTTTTTGTGATCAATGGCTTTATTTAAGAAAATTGCTGTATCACAAATAAAAGGTTTAAGCTTTCTGCCATACGCTAAATACTCTTTATAAATATTCTTTAAGGCATAACTTTTTTGACCATACACAAGACGAAAGATCTCATTTTTTTCCCTTAAATTATCCTCAAGCTTTGATTTCAACGCCTTTGGGTTAATAAGATCACACATACGTATTCCGCAACGGGTAACTTTATCGGCATAGCAAGGACCTATGCCGCGACCTGTTGTTCCAATACGATTCTTTCGCTTTTTCTCCCTAAGGCTGTCCAAAATACGATGATAAGGCATGATGACATGCGCATTCGCTGCGATCTTAAATCGCTCTGGCGTAACACTAACCTTCTGTGCGGAGAGCTCTTTCATCTCCGCAAGGAGCGCGCAGGGATCAATCACAACGCCATTACCGATCACACACGTCTTATCTTTACGCAAGATCGCAGAAGGGATCAGATGAAAAATATAACGCTTTTCACCGACAACAACCGTGTGCCCTGCATTATTACCACCCTGATAACGGACTGTAATATCCGCATCTTTGGAAAGAATATCAATTAACTTTCCTTTTCCTTCATCGCCCCATTGAGCACCACCAACAACAATATTCATTCCATTCACTCACTTTTTATTTTATCTTTGTTTATTGAATTGTTTGTCCCGACCGAATCACCTTGATAACTTCCTCGGCTGTTGTTTTTTCACCAACGCCAAAAATCTCTGTATTTTCCATGAGGAATAATGGTGCATAACGAATATCAAGCTCTTGAGATAAACGAATCTTTGCTCGGAACAGCTTGTCTCCTTCTTGTCCTTTGGCACAGCTTTTGATCTTTTTGACATCAAATTTATGCGCTTGAAGGCCATCTTCGATCCAAATATCTGAAACATTCTTTAGCCGATCAAGCATGTAATCCCATGATTGCTGCGGATAATATTTTTCAACACACGCATAAACTTTTTCTTCAGCCGCCTCGCGATCACTTCCCGGGCTAACAATATTCTTGGTTTGTGCATCTTCGATCCCAAGAAAGTGAACCTGCACAGCAATATTCTCTTTTTTATTCTTTTGAATTTCTTGTGCAATGTGAGCTGACGGATACATGCCAGGACTGGTCAACACAAGAAACACATCGAGCTTATTCTTTTCTTTTGCTCGATCAAAAAAGAAAGAGACTCCTGAAAATTCTGGCTTAAGATAATAATAACCATTAACAAACATCACCATTTTCTGAAAATCAGGAAAACTCACCTCGCGTTCAACCTCCTTGGCTAAAATATAAGCAGGAAGTATTTTGATTTTCATCTCATTGATAAACTGTTTTGCCCTTTTCTCATCAGCTTTAAGATATTCAACATCTAAGCCTGGAAAAAAAGCTCGAAGCTGATCGATAACATTAGCCGTTTGACATGATCGGCATTCTTTAGGCTCAATGACGATCACGGGAACTTTAACAATTTCTTGCCATACACACCTAGA
>JBAYLJ010000015.1:0-12922 GCA_041664145.1 Candidatus Omnitrophota bacterium
ACAGATTTGGGTAAAGATTTTTGGGCAAAAATTTATAAAAAAGCATATGAGCAGTTTGGCACAACCAACATCCCGGTCAATACCTTTAATAAGGTATGGATCATTCCTGAAAAGGCCGTTGTTTACGAAAACGGTGACAAGGCATTTATTGTGGAGAGCAAGCTTAAGGTCATGCTAGAGCAGGATTATCTGGCGCTCCAAAAGAATGTGGAGTCTCTACCTTTAGGCCTAAAGAGCGTCCCGCATGAAACAAGTGATCCTTCGCAAAGCAAGCTTGCCTCTGATATTGTGCGTGCGATCGTTATCCCTGAGCTTGAAAAAGAAGTTAATGCGGGCGCGAATTTCGCCCCATTACGCCAGATTTATAATTCATTGGTTTTGGCAGCATGGTTTAAGCAGACTCTTAAAAATTCTATTATTAACAAGAAATATAGTGATCAGCGCAAGGTTCAGGGTGTTGAGATCGCAGATAAGGACGTCAATCAGAAAATTTATCAACAGTACCTGGCTGCCTATAAAAAAGGTGTTTGCGACATTATGAAGGTTGAATACGATCAATACGCTCACAAAGCTATTCCGCGGAAATATTTTTCCGGCGGTATTGAACTCAAGACAAGTCTTGAGGGTGCTTCGAGCATTATTGAAAATATAAATAATTTGCCAAGCAAAGGCTTGCCGGCTGAGACTGATTTACGTCTGGCAAGTCTTGAGCTTGAAAATACAGTGCAATCGTCTGGCTTGGCAGGCGACCAAGCCGTGCCGACGATCATCTCAAGCCCGATTGAAAATAAAAAGGGAGCTTCTTCCAATTCAAAATCATTTTCGCGTCGATCAGGCCGTTCAAAAGGTCACATGCATATTGAAATATCTCCTGAAAAGCAGAGGATTTCTGAGCAGAGGGCCGAAGGAGCATTTCTTCATATCCTTCAGGAAATACCTGCATCCATCGAAGAGGCCTTAAGCCGCTTAGAGATCAATGCGACCGCTGCACAACTTGTGGGAAGCCTAAAAGCGAAATATCTCTACGGTTCCGGCGTTTTCAAAGATGTTTATCGATTTGAATTAAATTCAAATATTCAGAAAAAAGTTATCGTCAAATTAAACCGAAATACTGGAATACCGCTTTATCAAGAAGGCGAGCTGGAACTGCACAAGCTTATAGGGGAAACAGGCGAGGCTTCAAAGATTGGCGGTGTTTTTTATGCGGAGACAAGACAAGACGGCAGTTATGGACAGGTCTTTTTATCTCCACCCTCTGGAGTCGAATACATTACTTTGTCCGTTGAAGAATTTGTCCCGGGGAAAACCATTGGCCAGATGAGAGACAAAAAGACGAAATATTTGGAAAATGTCATGAGACAGGAGGCCATCAAGACGCTTGTGAATATTTTACTTTCTGCGAATCCAGGAAAGATCTCCAAGCTGATCGGACCGTCAGATTTTCATCAAAACAATGTTGTTTATAATGAAGAAAAAAAGAAGGCCGTTCTTGTTGATTTTGGTGAGGCCATGGAATATGACACAATTTCTGATTATCTTATGGTCGTTTTGTTTTATTTTGGATCAAGGCGCGGAGATGAGCTTAAAGTTTTTTATGATGAAGGCTTGATCAATGAGAGGCCGGATATCAACTGGGAACGTATTCTTGTTCTTTTAAGAGATAGAGTTTTGAATCTGCGTGAAGAATTTAAAGAATTTTCCGGATCTGACCAGCAAATTATCTATGCGGGACAGAAATTTGCCTGGAAAGATTTAAATCGCATTGCAAAGACGATCACGGTATTTCTTGCAAATAAGGAAGAAAAGAAAGCTTCTAGCATCGATGAGAAGCCAGGATCATCGGCATCGCCGCTGGGCAAGGTTTTATCAGGCGAGATGGATGAGTCCAACCATACAAATTATCGCGGAGCTAATGACTATAATTATGTATTCAATTATATGCGTAAGGGTGTTGGAACCATTCAACATTTTCTTAACAATGTTATTGCTAAAAAAGGTGTTACGTTTGCTGCAGATTTTGGTCACGGTCATGGGGTCGCCCTGCAGCAGCTTAAAGAGATTTTCGGAGAGCAAATAAAGACTTGGGGGATTGATCTAAATCAAAAAAGAGAATCCGATATGGGGCCTATTGCTAAGAAAACATTTGTTGAAAAGTATGGGGAAGAGGGCATCAAGAAGTATCTTTCAGATAGCAAGAGTTTTTCTTATATTCAAGGAGACGTGCTGGATGCGAAAATCGTTGACGCATCAGGCAACCCCGTGTTGATGGACCTTATAACATGTCTTTATGTGTTGCAATACACAGAAGATCCTTTAAAGGGGTGGCTTAACATGTTTCACCAGCTCTCTGATGACGGCATGCTTATTAGTCAATTCCTTTTTTATGATAATCAAGAGGGCCGGAATAATCTTAAATTTTATTCCATGATTTTTGATAAGCTTAAAGAGGCTGGCGTTGATATTGAATACGAGCCGGTAACCGTTGTGCGTGATGAAAGGAGAACCGGAGAAACTGTCCTTTATGTTTCAGCCGTGAGGACAAGCGGCCAGGTCATAACACTTCCTGTTGAGGCTTTGCCATTTAATAAGAAGGAGGATACTGTTACGGTTTATATAGAAAAAGGAAGTGAAGTATATTTCTACGACTTCAAGCAGGTATCTTATCGGATCACAGGGGCTGGGGTTCTTTCCGTTGATTCAAGGATTCCTAGTCAAGAAATTCAACCCAAGAGTCCGGAGGTTTCGTCCTCTATTTATTTTGATATTCCAATCGAATTGCGTAATTTGGCCAAGGAGGCAATGAGACAGTTTTCTCCTGATTTGCCGAATGGATGTTTCCTTGCTCGTAACTGGCTTGTTGAAACTTTGGAAAATGAAAGAGCATTGCGTTCAAATTATTTCTTTATTGATCCTAGCGCTGAGATTGCCCTTAAGAATGGAGGGCACAGGTCACATGTTTTTGTTCAAGTTAGCGATGGCGGGCGCACCTGGGTTATCGATGGTCAACTTAAGCAGTTTGAAAAAGATTTAAGTCTTGATAGTGAATTTATCAGTCAAGGAGTTTATGAGCAGAAAGAGTATTATGAAAAGGTTTTAAAACGAACAGTTTCTTCCTCGAGCCTTCATTCTGAAGTCGGTGGTATTGATTTCAATCCTGCCAAATTAAAGATTGAATCTGCGATAGGATCACAAGCGGTTGAATTCGACATTCATCCGGCTGATCTTGAAGATATGGACATTCAAGGACTCTATCCTGTTATCATCAATGTGACCCCCGTTATGAATCTGCCGTTTCTTTTAGGCGCATCCCAGGAAGAAGCAGGCTTAGAGCTTAGCAAGTTATAAGACAATCCGATGTTTTAGTAAAGTTTTTCTCTTGACAATAGGAACCATTCCTATACAATAAAGACTCTTAGAAAGAAATTTATTTAACATTTAATATGTGAGACTCGTAAGGAAATCCCGCGGTCGTTAACGCTCCCTGGGATAAGTTCGCGCAAGATTGATATTAAAATAATTTAAGGAAAGGCGCTCGCTTATGAAAAAGTACAAATGCACCGTTTGTGGTTATATTTATGATCCGGAAAAGGGGGATCCAGATGGTGGGATAAAGCCTGGAACAGCTTTTGAGGCGATCCCTGATACCTGGGTCTGCCCAGAGTGCGGGGTATCAAAAGTTGATTTTGAAGTTGTAGCATAAGAAGCAAAAGTAAAAATTTTACTATTTGAAGCCGTGAGGTGATAACGTGCATAAAATTGCAGATAGTATTTTTTGGACGGGATATATCGATTGGGATTTGCGTAATTTCCACGGGTATGACACGCCTTCAGGCTCCACCTATAATGCCTACCTTATTGTTGATGAGAAACCCACGCTTATTGATACCGTGAAATATTACGGCTTTGATGAAATGGTGGGTCACATCAAGCAAGTTATGGATCCTGCTAAAATTGAATATATCATTTCCAATCATACGGAAATGGATCATTCGGGATCGATCGACAAGCTTCTTGAAATTTGTCCTAAGGCGCAGATTGTGTGTTCCCCTAAAGGTGCCGAGGAGCTTTCACGTCATTTTAAGAAAAAGTGGAATTTTAAAGTTGTTCAAACTGGTGATGAACTAAGCATTGGTAAAAGGATTTTGAAATTTCTTTTGATGCCGATGGTTCATTGGCCTGATTCAATGGCCACGTATTCGCCGCAGGATAAGATCCTTTTTCCAAACGATGCTTTCGGTCAACATCGCGCATCTGTAGAGCGCTATGTCGATGAGCTAGGAGGAGACATTATTTTTGAAGATGCGGCAAAATATTATGCCAACATCATCATGCCCTATGGCAATCAGGTCTTGAAAGCTCTGGAAGGAGCCAGATTGTTTGCCCTTGATATGATTTGTCCATCGCACGGATTGATATGGCGCCGCGCGGAAGATATCAAGAAAATTACGCAACTGTATCAAAAGTGGGCCAGCTATCAAGCAGATAAAAAAGCTCTGATTGTTTATGACACCATGTGGAAATCCACGAAACAAATGGCGCTTCATTTTTATGACCTTATTGAACGATCGGAGATCGCGGTTAAGCTGGTTAATCTTCAGGAAACGCATATCTCAGACATTGTCACGGATGTTTTATCGTCTAAGGTTGTCCTTTTCGGAACACCGATCTTAAATAATCGCATGCTTCCGACCATGGCAGCGCTGTTGATGTACTTAAAAGGACTGAAAACAAAAAATAAGCATGCCGTGACCTTTGGCTCTTATGGCTGGTCTACTATTGGCTTTAAGGAGCTTGAGACGTTCGTGCAAGAAGCGGGTTTTGAGCTTTTAGCTGAAGGGAAATACATTCCCTTTGTCCCTGATGAGGCCGAGCTTTTAGGGTTGTCCTCTTTTTTGCCAAGGATCAAGGAAGCCATAGAAAAGTAATTCATGCATATCGATAAAGACATTGTTAGTTTTTTTGAGAAACAAGATGCTGTCATTGTTTCCACCATTGATTCCGCCGGGCGTATTCATTGTTCGGTCAAAGGGATTATCAGTGCCGATAGCAATGAAAATATCTTTCTCGTCGACCTTTATCTCTATCGTACATTTCGTAATTTAAAAAAAAATCCAACTATTAGTATTACAGCGATCGATGAGTATCTTTTTAAAGGCTATACGCTTCAGGGCGAGGCCGAGATCCTTCATCGTGACGAAATGTATGAGTCTATTTTTGAGGATTGGGAGAGGCGGGTTGTTTTGCGTATTTCTAAGCGAGTCGCAAGAAATGTGGCACGAGGAGTGAAGGCAGATACGCATCATGAAGCACATTTACCACTTCACCCTCAGTATTTAATTAAAATGAATGTTAAAAATATTATTGATTTAAAACCGCCTCAGCGGGAGAAATAAAAAGTTTATCATGAAACAAAGCGAACAGATTCTTCGTGATTCTGATATTAAGGTCACTCCACAGCGCTTAGCGGTGTACGGTATTTTTAAGAATACCAAAGGACATTTTAGCGCGGAGCAAGTCTTTCAGGCTTCTAGGCTTAAAGTTCCTGCGATCTCACTGGGTACTGTCTATGCGATCTTAGAAAATTTTACGGCTAAGCATTTGATCCATGAGATAAAGATCAATTTTGATAAATCTTTGTATGAGGTCGCAGATAAAGACCATCATCATTTTTTTTGTCATGAATGTCAAAAGATCTTAGATGTTGAAATGCCAGCATGTGCTACCTTAAGACGTAAAAGTGTTCAAGGGCATACCATTGAAAGTTTCCAGGGATATTTTTATGGGATATGCCAAGATTGTCAAAAAAAGAATAAAGTGAAAAAAGGATAAGGCTGTGCAAGAATTTAGGGCACAATTTCTTGAGCGTATCGAAAGAACGAAAACCGTTGTCAGCTTCCGTTTTAAGCCTGAAAAGGACGTCGATTTTACGGCAGGTCAATTTGTTCAATTTTTTTTAAAAGAGAGTGATAAAACAGATAAAAGTTTAAATAAGTATTTGTCTTTTTCTTGTGCTCCAGGAAAAGAATATATCGAAGTGACCAAGCGCATTTCTGAAAGCGATTTTTCTAAACGCCTTTTGTCTCTTAAGAAAAATGACAGCATTTTGCTTAAAGGTCCCCTGGGGCATTGTGTCCTTGATCCTGCTTTTCAAAAAGTAGCCTTTCTTATTGGCGGCATTGGCATTACGCCGGTGATCTCTATCTTAGAGCAGGTTGCTGACAAAAAAATAAAAGTGGATGCGCTTCTTTTGTATTCTAATATGCGTGATGATGATATTGCTTTCAAGCATGAGCTTGATGCATGGGCTAAAGAGAACGCTAATATCAGAGTTCTTTATATGGTTGTTAGCTGCGTGGTAGACAATAGCCGTTGTTTTGAGGGGATGATTACCAAAGATTTTGTTTTGCAGCAAATGCCTGATTACAAAGAGAGGGCTTTTTATCTCTTTGGTCCGCCAGCGATGGTAAGCGCCATGAAGGCTATTTGTCAGGACATTGGCTGTGACATGGGAAAAATCAAGACGGAAAGTTTTATAGGATACTAAAAGGGCTGATAGAGTTGATTGAGTTTTTTGGGTTTATAGAGTTAAAATCAACTTTCGACACGATAAATCCAGGGAATTCAAGGAACCCAGCAAGCCCAACAAGCTCGATAAACTCAACAAACTAAATAGTGGAGGTTTAAATGGCTGATATTAAAGGAACAAAAACGGAAAAGAATCTCATGGCGGCATTTGCTGGAGAATCCCAGGCAAGAAACAAATACACCTATTTTGCCAAGGCAGCTGAAAAGGAAGGATATCTTTATATCAGTAAGATTTTTTTAGAGACAGCGGATAATGAAATGCAGCATGCTAAGGATGAATTTAAGCTTTTAAATGGTATCGGCGACACCAAGGCTAATCTTAAGGAAGCCATGGGTGGTGAGCACTATGAAACAACGCAGATGTATCCTGATTTTGCGAAAGACGCGCATGCGGAAGGCTTTGAGGATGCGGCACGTCTTTTTGAACAGATTGCTAAAGTCGAGAAGCATCACGAAGAGCGTTATAAAAAACTTTTAAAGATGGTTGAAGATGGTGCGGTTTATAAAAGAGAAAAACCGATACAATGGAAATGCAGTAAATGTGGATTTATTCATGAAGGCACAGAGCCTCCGGTTAAATGCCCATCGTGTAAGCATCCGCGAGAGTATTTTGAGCCGGCAGACCTAAGTTTTAAGGAGTAAGGAAAGGTGGTATTAGGGGGCAGCCCACCATCATGGGCTGCCCCCTAATCATGCAAAAAAAAGATTTTTAATTTTTTAAAAAGTAGTATACTCAGGTAAGAAAAATAACCACATAATGATTTTATAAGGAGTTTGATATGGATCAAAAGATGGAAAAAGAGATCAACGCGCAAATTAATCGTGAGATATTTTCTTCGTATCTTTATTTGTCCATGGCAGCTTATTTTGAGTCTAAGAGCTTAAATGGTTTTGCCCAATGGATGAGGGTTCAAACCATGGAAGAGATGATGCATGCGATGAAGTTTTACACCTTTATTTTAGATCGCGGAGGGGTGATTGTTCTTGAGGCCATTGATAAGCCGGAGAGCGATTTTAAATCCATTCAAGCTGTTTTTGAGAAAACTTTAGCGCACGAAAAGTTTGTTACCAAGAATATTAATAATTTATATTCGATAGCGCAAAAGCAGAATGATAATGCTTCGCTGATCTTCTTAGAATGGTTTGTTACTGAACAGGTCGAAGAAGAAAAGAATGCCATGGAAATCCTTGCCAAGCTCAAGCATGTTGGCGAGCGTGGTGAAGGCATCTTGATGCTTGATAAAGAGCTTGGGGCTAGGCCTATGCCGACACTTGCATCATTAACGGGGGGACAGACAGCAGCTTCAGCAGGTGCTTAATTAAAGGGGACTATCAATGCTTAAGATTGCTTTAAGGGATGTCATGTGTGAGCATCCTATCAAGGTCAAAGAGAGTGTTTCCGTGGGCAATGTTGCCCACCTTCTTTTTCGTTATCAGATTAATGGTATTTTGGTGGTAAAGGATGACAGCGAAGATAAGCTCGTTGGTATTTTTACAACAACCGATTTGTTGCGCCTGATCGACGATGCTATTACGAAAGGCGTTCATAGCATCGATGAATTGCAAAAAGTGGCTCAGCGTCCAGTCGGAGAGTTAGCGAGTAAAGAGATTATCACTTTGCAACAAGAGGATAAAGCAGTCAAAGCTATTGCCCTCATGCATCGCAAAAATGTTCACACGATTCCTGTGTATGATGGTGAAAGGCTCGCAGGTGTTGTGGGTCGGCATGATTTGATCAATGTTGCGTTAGCAATTTCGTAAAGTAACAGGAGAAGAAAATGTCAAAGATTTTGCTTGTGGATGATGAATTTGATGTTTTAAGAGTTCTTGCTAAGGAGCTAAACGCGGCAGGCTATGAGGTTGTCACTGCGTTAACGGCCCAAGAAGCTATTAAAAAAGCCAAAGAAGTTTTGCCGGACCTTATTTTAATGGACCTGATTTTACCAGATATCGGCGGAGCCGATGCCGTTAAGATGATAAAAGATATCCCTGAGTTAAAAAATAAACCGGTCATTTTTTTAACAGCGATGGTTACTGCGACGGAAGAACGGGGGGAGGCTCTTAAGATTAACGTAGGTGATGTATGGTATGAAACGGTTTCTAAGCCTTATGACAAAGCAGATCTTTTTTTAAAGATTCAAAATAAATTAAAAGTTGTTTAACGCGCCCTTTCTCTTCAGGCACTCCTGATGAATAAAAAATCTTTCCAATATATCTATGGCCCGGTTTATTCTTGGCGCCTAGGGATGTCCTTAGGGGTTGACCCTCTTTCTTGTCCGCATAAAATTTGCAACTTTAATTGTTCTTATTGTCAGCTGGGAGAGAGTTGCTTTTTTCAGTCACAACGTAAAGTTTTTATTCCGGTCCAAGCGATTGTTGATGAAATCAAGAGAGTTCCGTCGACGGATATTGACTATATTACATTTTCGGGATGCGGAGAGCCGACACTGGCAAAGAATTTAGGCGCTATGATTCGCGCGATTAAACGTGTTCGGAAAGAAAAAATTGCTATCATCACTAATTCTTCGCTGATGCACTTAAAAGATGTCCAAGCAGATTTGATGTTATCTGATTTTGTCTTAGCGAAGCTTGATGCCTCAACGCAAGAAAGCTTTGAGATGATCAATAAAGGTGTTGAGGTGATTTTTTTTGATGAGATGGTTAAGGCTATGTGTGATTTTCGGAAAAATTTTCAAGGAAAGTTTGCGCTTCAGATTATGTTTGTTGAGAGCAATAAACAACAAGCGAAAGCCATCGCCGAGATTGCAAGGAAAATAAATCCTGATGAAGTTCAGATCAACACACCGCTTCGTCCGTGCGGAATAAAGCCGTTGACAAAGAAACAAATGAGTGTTATTAAAAGAGTGTTCTTTGATTTTAAAATTCGTTGTGTTTATGATGTTTCCATGAAGCCTTTCTCTCCGCTTGACGAGAAAAAAACAGTTGCTCGTCACGGAAACTATAAATCCTAGAGGTTTTCTTGTTTTCCACCATATCTTGTGAAATAAAAATCTTGACATACCATATCTTGTGTCGTAACATGATATATAGAATTGGACAAATCGGTATTCTTTCCACTATTCATTGAAAAGGGAGGCGTAGATGCAGAGTACGGATGTTTTAATGAAAATCGTCAAGCGCAATGGTGGTTCAGAGCAGTTTAACGCTGAAAAGATCACCATCGCTATTCAAAAAGCTGGGGAGGCCACGGGTGAGTTTGGCCATGATATTGCCCAAAAGTTATCTGTTCGTGTTATTAATATTGCCCAGCAGCTCATGAGTCCTGAAACTTCTCCGACCGTTGAAGAAATCCAGGATATTGTCGAAGAAGTTCTTATTTCCTCTCCTTATCGCAAGACTGCCAAAGCCTATATTATTTATCGTGATCAGCATGCGAAGATTCGCGAAATTACTTCTGCAAGCAACGTGAGCTTGGTGGATCAATATTTGACACAAGCTGATTGGAAGGTCAATGAAAATAGTAACATGGGTTTTTCTCTGCAAGGGCTTAATAATTATGTGTCGTCAGAAATCAGCAAAGTCTATTGGTTAAACAAATTATATCCGTCGGAAGTGAAAGATGCGCACACCAGCGGAGATTTTCACGTTCATGATTTAGGACTTTTAAGCGTTTATTGCGTCGGATGGGATCTGCAAGACCTTCTCATGGTTGGTTTCAAGGGGGCCTCGGGAAAAATGGAATCAAAGCCCGCCAAACATCTTCGAAGCGCTTTGGGTCAACTTGTCAATTTCTTTTATACCCTCCAAGGAGAAGCTTCCGGGGCGCAGGCCTTTTCAAATTTCGATACTCTTTTAGCGCCATTTATCCGCTATGATAATTTAACTTATAAGGACGTAAAGCAAGTTCTGCAAGAATTTGTTTTTAATGTCAATGTGCCCACGCGTGTAGGCTTTCAGACACCATTTACCAATGTAACGTGTGATTTGCATCCACCGTCTCATTTTAGGGATCAGAATGTTGTCATCGGCGGTCAGCTTAAGAACGAGACGTATAAAGAATTTCAAGCTGAAATGGACATGTTTAACAAGGCTTTTTTAGAGGTCTTGATTGAAGGGGATGCCAAGGGCAGGGTCTTTACGTTTCCTATCCCCACGTACAATATTTCCAAGGATTTTGATTGGGATAATCCAAATCTTAAGCCCTTATGGGAAGTCACGGCTAAGTATGGTATTCCTTATTTTGCTAATTTTGTCAACTCTGATATGAGTCCTGATGATGCGCGTAGCATGTGTTGTCGTTTGCGCCTCGACAATCGTGAGCTTCGAAAGCGCGGCGGAGGCCTTTTTGGTTCATCACCTTTAACGGGTTCCATTGGCGTTGTGACCATCAATATGCCTCGCCTGGCCTATGTCTCGGATAGCGAAGAGTCTTTTTTCAAAGGTCTCGACGAACTTATGGTTTTGGCCAAAGAGAGCTTAGAGATTAAGCGCAAAGTTCTTGAGAAATTTACTGATAGTAATCTTTATCCATATATTAAATTTTATTTAAGAGCGGTGAAAGAACGTTTTGGCGAATATTGGAAGAATCATTTTTCAACCATTGGTCTTGTGGGGATGAACGAGGGTTGCCTTAATTTATTAGGTGAAAATATTGTTTCTGAAAAAGGACGTGCCTTTGCTTGCAAAGTTCTTGATCACATGCGTAATAAGATGAAAGAATTTCAAACGGAAACAGGCAATAATTATAATCTTGAAGCCACGCCAGCCGAAGGCGTTTCGTACCGTTTGGCACGACTTGATAAAGATAATCTTGCAGATATTATTTGCGCTAATGAAGAAGAATATCAAAAAGGCAAAGAACCTTTTTATACCAATTCAACGCATCTTCCGGTTGGGTTTTCCGACGATATCTTTGAAGTTTTGGATCTCCAAGATGATTTACAATCTCGCTATACCGGGGGAACGGTATTACATGGCTTTGTCGGTGAAAAGATCGACGATACGGAAAGCCTTAAGGCGCTTATTAAGACTATTTGTCATAAATATAAATTGCCGTATTTTACCATTACGCCGACTTTCAGCGTTTGTCCTAGCTGCGGGTATTTAGCTGGTGAACAAGCCTATTGCCCTAAATGTCAAAGCGAGTGTGAGATTTATTCACGTGTCGTTGGATATCTTAGACCTATTCAGCAATGGAATAAAGGCAAGAAGCAAGAGTTTGAACAGAGAAAAACTTATCGCATTTGCAGGACATGCGAATAGGCGGATTTCAGAAGCTTTCTCTAATTGATTATCCGAAAAAAGTGGCAGCGGTTATCTTCACTCAAGGGTGTGATTTTCGCTGCCCCTTTTGTCATAATCCAGACTTAGTCCTTCCAGAAAAGTTTTTGCCTCCTATTAGTGAAGATGAGATCTTTAAATTTCTTGCAAAGCGTCAAGGTCAGCTCACCGGCGTTGTTGTCACGGGCGGCGAGCCGACTATTCATCAAGACCTTCCAGTTTTTTTAAAGAAAATAAAAGATTTAGGCTATTGTGTAAAATTGGATACGAATGGCAACAATCCAGATGCTTTAAAGGATCTTTTTGATCAGGAGTTGATCGACTATGTTGCGATGGATATTAAGACATCTTTTGAGCGTTACGCGCAAGCCGTAGGGGTTAGCGTTCATATTGAGAATATTCAAAGAAGCATTGATCTGATTATCGCTTCGAAAAGTGAATATCACTTTCGTACAACAGTTGTTCATAAGTTTATATCAGAGAAAGAGTTGCAAGATATCTCGTTATCCTTGAGCCAGGCCAAGAAATATCTTTTGCAAGCGTTCGTTGCTGATCAATTGATTTTAGATAAGACGCTCAAAGATGAGCGTACGTATACTGAAGAGGAGTTTAAAAAACTGCAAAAAGATTGGGAAAAAAAGTAATTTTTTTTATTTTCTACAGAAAATGTTTTCAAGTAGTTTTTGAGACCCCAAAACTCATCTAGGTTTTTCTCAATTATTCCCTTTTCATTTATTTTAGAAGTGGTATAATTTTCAAATTCTACAAGACAGGGACCCATCTAGTTAAATTAATGACCATTTATATATAAAAGGAAAGAGGTATTAATATGGCAAGAAAACAAATTATGATGGATGGTAATGAGGCAGCGGCGCATGTCGCTTTTAAGGTTAGTGAAGTCATCGCCATATATCCGATTACGCCATCGTCAAATATGGGGGAGTGGGCGGATGCGTGGGCAGCGAAGAATTTAAAAAATGTTTGGGGAACAACTCCGCTCGTTCAAGAGATGCAAAGCGAAGGTGGCGCTGCTGGGGCAGTTCACGGCGCTCTTCAGCGAGGAGCCTTGACAACCACGTTTACGGCTTCCCAGGGA
>JBAYLJ010000016.1:0-12767 GCA_041664145.1 Candidatus Omnitrophota bacterium
AACATCAAGCTTAAATTTTAAACCTGTTTCAAAATCTTCTTGTCCATGGCCTGGGGCCGTGTGCACAAGCCCTGTTCCGTCTTCTTTTGTCACGTAATCGACGGTAACAACCGGACAATGCTTGCGTGTTCCAAACGGATGACTATAAACCAAAGACGTTAGCTCTTGCCCTGTGCATTCTTTCAAAATCTTAAAATGCCGAACGCCACCTTTAAGCAATACCGATTGAGATAGCGTCTTTTCAAGGATAAGAATTTCATCTCCCACATCAACAAAAAGATATGCATAGTTTGGGTGAACCGCTACCGCAACATTCGCCAAGAGCGTCCATGGCGTAGTTGTCCAGACAAGTAAAGAGATCTTTTTGGAACCAATGTTGTGCTTAAGAACTTCAGGATTTTCTACACCAAACTTCACATACACTGACGGTGAAACATGATTTTCATATTCCACTTCAGCCTCAGCCAAAGCTGTTTCGCAGCTCGCGCACCAATTGACAGGCTTGAGCCCGCGATAGATGTATCCATTTTTATTTAAATCCGCAAGCGACTTTAAGATCCAATGCTCATACGATGGCGCGAGCGTTAAATAGGGATGATCCCATTCTCCAAAAACTCCTAAACGTTTGAACTGTTCACGCTGAAGATCAACATATTTCAAAGCATAATCATGCGCCTGCTGTCTAAAGCTGACACGTTCAACTTTTGATTTATGTGTTTTGAGCTCTTTTAAAAGCTGATGCTCGATAGGAAGCCCGTGACAATCCCATCCAGGAAGATAAAGACTATCCATGCCCTGCATCGTTTTGAACTTAACGATCATGTCTTTAAGAATTTTATTTAAGGCGTGTCCAATATGGATATTACCGTTAGCATACGGCGGGCCGTCGTGAAGAGTAAAGGCTTTCTTGCCTTTTGACTTTTTACGGATAAGGTCATAAAGGCCATTTTGTTCCCAGGCAGCCAACATCTTTGGCTCCTTTTGAGCTAAATCAGCCTTCATGGAGAATGTTGTCTTCGGAAGATTGAGGGTATCTTGATAGTTCATGTTATGAGATGTATTTGCCAATAATAATTTTCAAATCTTTTTTTATTTTTGCAGGAATTTTATCCTTGCGCGTGGCGATGGCACATTGAAGTGCATTTTCAGCGCCAAACGAATCGATCTTGGCCACCTGAGGAATAGCCTTTTTAAGAATCTTCTTAGCATTCTCAACATTTTTTGTCAGATATTGAATGATCATTTCAAATGTCACGATATCATGCGACTGATGCCAACAGTCATAATCGGTCACCGCAGCCAGCGTCGCATAAGCGATCTCAGCTTCACGCGCAAGTTTGGCTTCAGTGGCATTGGTCATGCCAATAATATCTAAATTCCAGCTTCGATAAAGAGAAGACTCTGCTTTGGTTGAAAATTGTGGGCCTTCCATATTAAGATAGGTCCCCCCTCGATGAACAGAAATATTCAACGCTTGAGCGCTTTTGTAAAGAATGTCACAGATCTTTGGACACACAGGATCCGCAAAGCCAACATGCCCAACGAGCCCGTTAGAAAAAAACGTGGACTGACGCTTCACTGTTCGGTCAATAAACTGATCCGGAATAACAAAATCCATAGGCTTGAGTTCTTCTTTTAAGCTGCCGCATGCGGAAACAGCCAGAATCGCGCTCACACCAAGTTTTTTCATACCATAAATATTTGCCCGATAATTAATTTCACTAGGTGATATCCGATGCCCTCGGCCATGGCGAGGAAGAAAAACAACGCTGACCCCTTCTAAAATGCCACAAAGATAAGCGTCTGATGGTTTGCCAAAAGGTGTTTTGACATTGACTTGTTTTAAATTCTTGATTCCCTCAATATCATAAAGACCGCTCCCGCCGATAATGCCAATTTTTCTCATCAACTACCTCCTAGATAATTTTTCTGCACGCACAACAGCAGCTTTGAGAGCTTTATCAAAAATAAGTCCTGTCTTTTGCCCTGTAAAAACATCCAAAGCCGCTTGCGTTGTTCCTCCTTTGGAGGTCACCTTTTCACGCAACGCTTTTGGACTTTCCTTTTTTGTTTTCAAAAGATACAGGCTTCCTGAAAAAGTTTCCACGACTAAATCCGTTGCCATTTTTTCGCTGAGTCCAATTTTTTGAGCTGCCGCGATCATCTGCTCCATCAAAAAATAAACATACCCCGGGCCGCTTCCTGACGTTGCCGTGACGGCGTTCATAAGATTTTCTTTCACAGCCAGTGTCTTGCCGATATGATTAAATATTTTGCAAGCGATCGTCAAATCGTTTTTTGTTGCCTGCCGCCCTTGCGTAACAGCCGTGACAGACTGGCCAGCAAGCGCAGGAAGATTTGGCATGGCGCGGATGACTCTTGTTCGGCTGCCAATTCTTTCTTCAATATATTTTGTAGTGATGCCCGCGGCGATCGAAATAATAAGATGCTTGGCGCTGACGAGCACTTTTAAAGATCCTAAAATATCATCAAAATCCTGAGGCTTAACAGCCAAAACCAAGATAGAGCATTCGCGAACAACGCGCGCAAGATCTTTTGTTTTGATGTTATATTGACGGTTTAAATACTGCTGCCGCTTTGCGCTCTTTTCAGCTACATCAAATCTAAAATGACCACGACAGCTTAAGAGGATTGCTTCTCCCATATTTCCACAACCAATCATTCCGATCTTTTCCGCCATCACCATCTCCCCTATTATTAACTTAAAAAGATATTACGACCAATGCGAAGCATATTAGCGCCTTCTTCCAAGGCGATCGCATAGTCATCGCTCATTCCCATCGAAAGAAATTTCATCTGAATATTCTGAAAATGAGCAAAATCCTCATGAATACGTTGATACAAATCTCTGAGCTTCTTAAAACAATCTCGGACTATAAGCGCATCCTCTGTCAGCGGTGCGATCGTCATCAACCCTGCGACATGAATATTCTTAAGCGCACTTATTTGCTTTAAAAGATCAAACACTTCCTCAGATAAACATCCAAACTTTTGCTTCTCTTGCGCCGTATTGACCTGGATAAAAATTTGCATCTGTCTATTTTGCTTAACGCATTGCTCATTGATAGCCTGCGCTAGCCGATAAGAGTCAACAGACTGAATAACATCAAAGATCTCAACAGCAGCCTTGACCTTGTTGGTTTGAAGGTGACCCACCATATGCTTTGTCGCACCGACAAGATGTGGATATTTTTCAACGGCTTGTTGAACTTTGCTTTCACCAATATGATTTAATCCGCAGGCAAGAGACTGTTGAATTTCTTTGATATCGCTATACTTGGTGATCCCAACAATCGTAATATCTTCTAGCCTTCGATTTAATTTCTGGCAGATATGAGCGATATTGTCTTTGAGCCGCAAAATATTATCGCTAATCATTGCCATAAATTATCATAAAAGGCAAAAAAGGTCAACGACTAAACCTCTTATATAGATATACTTAGATATATTATTAGAATTTTAGACCGCAGCTGGAATGGCTGGGCGAATTTCTATACGAAGTGAATGGCAAAAATCCACCCTTAAAAAACTTCCTTCTTGGATGATATAAGAAGTACCCTTAACGCGAAGAGAGAATTTCTCGATCTTTTCTTTAGAGTCATAGCTTTTGCAGATATGATACTCTGGTTGATAAAGCTCTCGCATTTGCGACGTTGCCGCAGTAACGATATAAACAATCGACTTTTGCGAAGAAATCAAATAGCCTTCCTTTTCTGTCTTTTCAACCAACGAAATGACTTTTCGTCGCTTGGCAGTTGAGGTTAAATTTTTAAAGGCTATTTCTCGCATTTTCTTTCCTTTTCGTGCCAAGTCGCCAAGGGTGTTCATGGCACCCTTAGCGGCTTTGGCTTACGTCCTCCATGGCTGGTGGGGACTATCAAAAAACAGTTTTTTTGTTCTACTTCTTTCCGTGGCTCTCACCTAAGGAAAGTATATCATTGCGTTTTACTGAAACAAGGCATGTCAAGGCCTCACAAGAAAACGTTTCCCAGAAAAGAAAAAATATCGCGAGTTATCGACGAGGAAATGAAAAGAAAAGGTAAAAAAGGGAGGAAAATACTGAAAGAATACTGAAAAAGAAGCAAAGAAATATTCTTGCCGAAAGCCAAACTTGTCAAGACCCTGGGAGAAAGCGTTTTCTTTCTAGGCTTTACGGAAAGGAAAGCGAAAGCGAGATTCTCGACCCTGAAGAAGCCTTTGAATGTTGGGACGATGACGCCAAACAACCAAAAGACAAAAAATAACGCCAAGAATAATGAGCTCGATCGACTGAAAAGAAACAACCATGAGCAGCGGGAGAAAAAGAACTGAAACGATGGACGCCAAGGAAACATAACCAAAACCAATAAAAACACCCAACCATATCAAAACGCACAAAGAAACAATAAGGCGCATTGAAGCAACATTAATGGTCAGCCCGATCAATACCCCCAGGCTTGTTGCAACCCCTTTGCCTCCCTTAAACTTTAGAAAAATCGTCCAGTTGTGGCCACAAACAGCCGCGAGTCCGAGAATAATAAAGGTCACAACCTGATGAAAACCAAAAATAAGTGGAATCACAACAACAGCTAAGACACCTTTTAAAATATCAACGCCAAGAACAATGATCCCCGGGGTTTTGCCCAATACGCGAAAAACATTTGTCGCGCCAACATTTTTTGATCCATGTTGACGGATATCAATCCCCTTTAGCAGCTTTCCTGCAATATACGCCGTAGGAATGGATCCTAAAAGATACGCTAAAATAAGCCCAGCAATCGTTTTAACGATAAGAAGCATTAAGCACCTTGATCCCCTGCCGAAGATAATCTACTCCGGAAACAATGGACAACAAGCCAACAATAAACCAAAGGGAAGGAAAAACAGATAAATGTAACAAGACAGCCATGATCGAGACGACTTGAAAAAAAGCTGTCATCCTTCCAACTCTCGACGGAACAACATTAATCCCTCCGCATGTCAAATAAAGGGCAGCGCCCCCGATCAATAAAATAGCATCGCGGCTAATCACAATCAAAAGGATCCACAAAGGAATGTCGATAGGCCCTGCGATTTCTTTGACGTTATATAAACAAATAAAGGCGCTCATCAAAAGAAATTTATCCGCTAAAGGATCAAGGATCGCGCCAATCTTTGTATTTTGATGATAAGCGCGCGCCACATATCCATCGATCACATCGGTAAAGATCGCAAGGGAGAAAATGGCCAAAGCCACATAACGCAAATAATCCACCTCTGGATGATAATAAACAATCGATGAAATAAAGAAAGGAACGGACAGCATCCTGACAAGGGTCATGATATTGGCAATATTGAAAGGCATCAGCTACTCCAATTCTTTAAGATCGGCGCCGTCAACAGGGCATTGCACGACACTAGGGCTAAATCGTCGTCCACAGATAGGGCAATATTTAACACGTGCGGGTTTTTTTGAAACAGCGCCGGCCACAGATTCAACAGCCGAACGAACATCCCCAGGGGTTTCCTCTCTGGACGAAACATCCACTTCTTCTTTCTTATAAACAGATGTTGACTGACAACCTACCATGGCAACGATCAATAGAATAAGAATAAATTTCATTTATTGAATCATCCGAATACGGTTTAACGGCCAATAAATAATTTCAGCCTTACCAATTAAATAATACTCAGGAACAAATCCCCAGAAACGGCTATCCATGCTCGAAGCACTATTGTCCCCTAAAACAAAAAAATACCCTTCAGGAACCAGCACCGTTTGCCCCTTAACCCCATATTCCCCACGATTATAATAATAATGATTTAGAATTCTTCGATCTTCAATTTTTGCCCCATTAATATAAATACCGCCTTCTCTGATAAGAACCGTTTCCCCAGAAAACGCGATGAGCCGCTTGATAAAATCTCGCTTAGGATCTTCAGGATATTTAAAGACAATAATATCGCCTCGTTGTGGTTTGCCATACCCTGGAAGACGCCAATGCGTCCAAGGGACTTGCGGGCCATACTTGAGCTTACTGACAAGAATGCGGTCACCCTCAAGCAAGGTCATGCGCATCGACCCGGTTGGAATTTTGAAAGCCTGGATGGCAAAGGTGCGAATAACCATGGCTAAAACAAAGGCTATGACAATTGACTCGACCCACTCGCGGGTCGCAGAATTCTTTTGAAAATGTTTCTTCCACATCATATCTTTAACACCGCTAAAAAAGCCTCTTGCGGAATTTCAACCTGACCGATCTGCTTGAGACGCTTTTTCCCTTCCTTTTGTTTTTCCCAAAGTTTACGTTTACGTGAAATATCTCCACCGTAACATTTTGCCGTAACATTTTTTCCCACCGACCGAACTCTCGCACTTGAAATAATACGTCCATTGCAGGAGGCCTGGATCTTCACCTCAAAAAGCTGCTGAGGAATAAGTTCTTTGAGCTTTGAAACAAGGCTCAATCCTTTTTCGTAAGAACGTTCCTTGTGCACTAAACACGAAAAAGCATCACAAACTTTATCATTGATTAAAATATCAAGCTTTACAATTTCCGTTACAAAAAAACCTTTAAATTCATAATCAATAGAACCATATCCGCGCGTAGCCGACTTTACCAAATCGTTAAAATCGACAATGACCTCTGACAAGGGAATATCGAAGACGACCTTCATGCGGTCAGAGACATACGAGCTTTCCTGATAAATACCACGCTTCGATTTCGCCAAATCCATGATGGCATCCATCATGGTCACAGGAGAAAAAATAGAAACTGACAAGTACGGCTCCTCGATCTTGGAAATCAAAGTCCAATCCGGTAAGGCCATGGGGCTTTCGATCTCAATAACTTCCCCATTTCTTTGGATAACACGGTAGCTAACATTAGGCGTGGTCAAAATAAGATTAAGATTGTATTCTCGCTGAAGCCGCTCTTGAACGATTTCCATATGCAAAAGACCCAAGAAACCACAACGAAATCCATGACCAAACGATTGTGAGGATTCAGGCTCGTAAGCAAAGCTTGGATCATTTAAATGAAGCTTCCCCATTGCCTCACGAAGAGGAATAAAATCCTTCGCATTCTCTGGATAAACCCCCGCAAAAACAAGAGGCTTAAGTTGTCGATAGCCCGCCAAGACTTCAGTTGTGGGGTTCGCCATATCCGTGATCGTATCTCCCACATGAACCTCTCGAGGCTCACGGATATTGCAGGTAATATAACCAACCTCGCCACTTGTTAATTCTTTCACACGTTCTGCTTCAGGCTTAAAAACACCTATTTCTTCAATGGTAAATTCCTTATTGCCATGCATCATTTTAATGCGCATATTTTCTCTTAAAATACCATTCATCACGCGCACATAAACAATCACGCCTTTATAATTATCATATTTCGAATCAAAAACAAGGGCCTGTGTCGGCGCAGCATCTTCACCGTAGGGAGCTGGAATAAACTCAACGATTTTTTCTAAAACCTCTTTGATACCCAACCCTTCTTTGGCCGAAGCAAAAATCATATCTTTCTCTTTAAAACTAAAAATCTCCTTAAGCTCTGTTTTGACAATATTGACATCAATGTTCGCAATATCAATCTTGTTGACCACGGGAATAATTTCTAGATTATTCTCGATCGCCAAATAATAATTACCTATCGTTTGTGACTCAACACCCTGCGAGGCATCGACAACGAGCAAGGCCCCTTCACAGGCTTTGAGAGATTTTTCAACCTCATAAGTAAAATCGACATGCCCAGGCGTATCAATCAAATTAAGAATGTATTCTTTACCATCGCTAGCTTTATAATTTAAACGCACAGCCGAGGCTTTGATCGTAATGCCTCGCTCACGCTCCAAATCCATATCATCAAGCAATTGATTCTGGAACTTACGTTCGTCAATGGCCCCCGTATGAAGCATGAGTCGATCGGCCAACGTCGACTTACCATGATCAATATGGGCAATAATAGAAAAATTACGAATGAGAGACTTATCCATGAGCTTCGATATGGTCAATGATCGCTTGAACAACGTCTTGGATAGACATATGGGTTGAGTCAATGACGATAGCATTGTCCGCCTTCTTTAGAGGACCAACTTTGCGGGTAAAATCTTTTGTGTCGCGCTCTTGAAGGTCTTTTTGAACGCTTGAAGATTCAGTGCCTATGCCTTTTTCATGCATCTCCTTGCATCGGCGCTTCGCACGCTCTTCAAAATTCGCATCAAGATAAAACTTTCGATAAGCGCCTGGGAACACCACTGTCCCGATGTCTCTGCCTTCCGCCACGATATTGACCTTCTCTCCAATGGCGCGCTGTCGCTCAACCATGACCTCGCGAACACCACCCACCGCAGCAATATGAAAGGTATTATTCGTGACCTCGGGAGTACGAATATCCTCGGTGACATCAACACCGTCTAGCAGCACCTTAAGTCGATGCTGATCATCCATTTGCAAATCAATCGTTGTCTGATGCGCAAGTTCAACAAGTTTTTTTTCATCCTTTAAATCCATAGAACTACGCAAGGCCTTGAGCGTAAGAGACCGATACATCGCGCCCGTGTCCAAATACACAAAACCTAATCGTCTGGCCACTTCTTTAGCTACGGTGCTTTTCCCCGCTCCCGCTGGTCCATCAAGGGCGACCACAATAGATTTCTTCATATTATTTTTCAAGACTATCTCGTTTTTCTTTGGCTTTCTTAAAAGCCTCCGTGAGCGATCCCTCATCCCCCGCCGTAATCGCTTTGCGATAGGTCGATAAAACTCTGACTGTTTCATCAAGACTCTTAAGAATATTCTTAGAATTTTGCATACAAACATCATTCCATAGCTGCGGATTTGAGGCGGCAATGCGCGTAGTATCTTTTAAGCCCGTAGCTCCAAAACCAAGATAATCTTGAGGAATAGCCTCCATAAGTCCATAGGCTAATAAATGCGGAATATGACTTGTATAGGCAAGAATAAGATCGTGTTCGTCAGGAGAAGTGCTCTTGACGATACAGCCCATGCGCGTCCACACCTCAGATACTTTTTCCAAAGCCTCTTTATTTGTTTTATCCGTTGGTGTCAAAAGACAAAAACTTTGGTTAAACAACGCCGCATCGCTAAATTCAACGCCTTTTTTTTCTGATCCGGCCAAAGGATGCCCACCGACAAATAAAACATGGTTAGGCAAATGTTTTTGCGCAGCAGAAACAATGCTTGCCTTCGTACTTCCGACATCCGTTAAAATACACCCACGCTTTAGACGGCTCCCAAGGCTGACGAGAAGAGAAAGGATGGTTTGTATCGGCGTTGCTAAAATAACAAGGTCAGCATTTTCAACAGCCTTCACGATATCACTTGTTCCATGATCAACAATTTTATTTTTAAGGGCAAAATTGAGCGCGGCTTGTCGCCTGGAAACGCCAACAACTTCACGCGCCAGATGATTTTTCTTGAGCGCAAGCGCAATAGACCCGCCCAAAAGGCCTATACCAATAACAGCAGCTTTTCGAAAAGTAAGAGGTGGTCGTCGTAGGCGCATATTAAAGATCCCTTGAGATCGCTAAAGCTATTTTCTTTAACTCTTTAATTAAGCTGTTAAAATTCTTAGGAAGCAAAGACTGCACGCCATCAGACATGGCATCTTCGGGCTGTTCATGAACCTCAATAATAAGCCCGTCAGCGCCAGCCGCCACTCCTGCCTTTGCCGCAGGGCCCACAAGCCCCCAACGGCCTGTGGCATGGCTTGGGTCAACCACGACAGGCAAATGAGAAAGCTCTTTAACGACACCCACCGCATTAATATCTAAGGTATTACGCGTATAAGTCTCAAAGGTGCGAATACCTCTTTCACATAAGATCACATTAAAATTTCCTTCAGAAAGAATATATTCTGCGGACATAAGCCACTCTTTGATCGTCGCGCTAATGCCGCGCTTGAGCATGACGGGTTTTTTGGTCATTCCTATTTCACGCAAAAGAGTAAAATTTTGCATATTACGCGCCCCGACTTGCAAAATATCAACATATTTACTCATGAGTTCAACATGGCGAGGGTCAATAACTTCGGAGACCGTCGCAATATCGTATTTTTCTGAAGCCTCTTTCAAATACTTTAATCCCTCTTCCCCAAGTCCCTGAAAATCGTAAGGCGATGTCCTTGGCTTAAAAGCCCCGCCTCTCAAAACACTGGCGCCGGCCTCCTTCACTTTCTTGGCAACTGATAAAAGAGATCTTCTATTTTCAACCGCACACGGCCCAGCCATGATAACAATCTTTTTATCCCCGATTTTTAAATTCTTACGAAGAGTAACCTTCGTGGATTTCTTTTGAAACTCCCGCGAAACCAAACGATAAGGCGCCAAAACCGGCATGACCTCCTCGACACCTGGAAAAACCTCTAAGGGTGTCACGCGCAAAACATCTTCCGGCCCGATCAACCCGATAATGGTGCGCTCGACGCCTCGCGAAACATGAGCGCGCAAGCCCAAATTCTTTGTCTTCTCGAGAATATGCTCGATCTGCTTTTCCGTTGCACTTTTCTTTAAAACAATGATCATGATAACTCCCCAATCTCTTTTAATGCTTTAATAAATTTATCGTTCTCCTTCGGGGTTCCGATCGTCACGCGAATAAACTGATCCTCAAACCCCCAAAATCCCATATCGCGAACAATCACGCCTTGACGCAAAAGTTTCTGTGCAACCCCAAAACTATCGGCCTTGACATTAATTAAGACGAAATTCGTCTCACTTTCAACAAAGTCCACTTTAAGCTTTTTTAAATTTTGATAAAGACGCTCTTTTTCGCACTTGATTTCTTTTTTAATACGCGAATAATACACGCGATCTTTTAACGCAGCCAAGGCAGCCACCTGAGCCAATGAATTCACATTAAAAGGCTCGCGGATGCGGTTTAAAAGCTCGATCATTTCCTTGCTGGCGACACCATAACCGACGCGCAATCCTGCCAGGCTATAAATCTTGGAAAATGTCCTTGTAAAAATAAGATTCGGATATCGTTTTAAAAGTTTTAAACTATCCGGGTAATCTTTCTTCCCGACAAATTCATAATAGGCTTCATCGAGAAAAACAATGATATTCAACGGAAGATCCTTTAAAAAATCATCAATTTCTTTTTGCGTCACATAAGTGCCGGTGGGATTGTTCGGATTCGCAATAAAAATAATTTTCGTCTTTTCTGTGACCGCGGCACGCATCGCACGTAAGTCATAACGAAAATCTTTAAGCGGAATCAAATGAATGACAGCGCCTGTGCTCTTTGCCGCAATTTCATAGATCGCGAACGTCGGCCGTGCTGTCACGACCTCGTCTCCTTCACCGGCAAATGCACGGACAATAGAAAGAATAATTTCATCAGAGCCGTTTCCAAAAATGATTTGATCTTCTTCAACGCCTAAATGCTTGGCAAGTGCCCGACGAAGATAGAAACAATTTCCATCCGGATACCGATTAAGATTTTTAAGCTCGTCTTTGATCGCCTTCATAACCTTTGCCGGAGGCGGATAAGGATTTTCATTGGAGGCAAGTTTGCAAACATTTTTAATGCCAAATTCTCTCTTGACCTCATCAATGGGTTTTCCGGGAAGATAAGGTTTAACATTTAGAATGCTTTTTTTAACGATATTTTTCATATGTCCTCAAGGGGATATGATCCCACAACTTTTAAATATTTACACATACTCTCTAGTTGATCCAAGGCTTTTTTGACCTTCACGTCCTCGCGGTGTCCGATCAGATCAACAAAGAAATAATAATCCCAGGCTTTTTTCTTCGATGGCCTAGACTCAATCTTGGTTAAATTGATCTCAAGCTTTCGAAATGGCACAAGCATATCATGCAACGCGCCCACCTTATCCTTGATAGAAAAGATCAAAGACGTTTTATCTTTTCCCGTCGGAGGAACATCCTGCTTAGCAATAACAAAGAATCGCGTCATGTTATGCGCCATATCTTGAATATTCTCCCGGATAATCGGCACCTCATAAACCTTGGCCGCCAAGCTTGAGGCAATGGCCGCTGAATAGCGCTGTTTAGCTGCCTTTTGAGCAGCTTCGGTGTTCGAGGCAACCCAAATCTGTCCGGCAAGCGGTAAATTCGCCGACAGCCACTGACGGCATTGTCCAAACGACTGCGGATTAGAATAAATTGTTTTAATATTTTTCAAATTTTCTTTGGACAATAAATGCTGTTCAACTTTGATCGTTGTCTGCGCGCAAATCTTTAGATCAGAGTCAACGAGCATATCACAAGTATGGGTCACCGCACCCTCAATAGAATTCTCAACAGGAACAACACCGTAGTCACAGTCCCCGTGGTCCACTTTCTGAAAAACTTCATCAATACTATTGCAAGAAACATATTCCACCTGCGATCCAAATTTCTTAGTGGCCGCCATATGCGTAAATGATCCTTCCGTTCCCAAAAAAGAAATACGTAAAGGCTTTTCCAGCGACAACGACGACGACATCACTTCGCGATAAATCGCATCAAGGGCGCCAGCGGTCATAGGGCCATGATTGAGCGCTTTAATCCGATCAAGCACTTCTCTTTCTCGATCAGGGGCATAGATTCCTTTATTATGTTTTTTCTTTTCCTTGCCGATGCCAAGGCTTGCCTTAGCTCGCTCATTAAGCAAAGAAATAATACGCGCATCGATCACATCAATCTTTTTACGCAGCTTGGGAATGCTCATCTTTTCCTCCCTCGTCAACAACAGGCTCAGCTTGTTGGCTTTTTTCTTTTTCTATCGCTGAAATATCTTTTTGTTTCTGATCCTC
>JBAYLJ010000017.1:0-12119 GCA_041664145.1 Candidatus Omnitrophota bacterium
GGCCTTTTCCCGGTAATCTCTGCCCAAAAACCTAACTCGGGGTCCCTATGCCTCATCACCATGTCATACATCTTCTGGTCAATGCCTTCTATGCGTTCAAATAGCTCGCGAGCCTCACGACGTCGAATAAGTTGATCAGGCCAGACATTAGCCCCCGAACCCATATCCAATAAAGAAACTTTTTGTCCTGCACCAAAATATCTGCGCAATAATTCAAAAAAATTCTCTTTTGCCGTCCGCTCAAGTTCTACGTTTAAAAAGGCAAGCTTTCCAGCACTGCCTAACATAGAATCATGCGAGCTTCCCAACGGCGAACTCAAAAAAGAAATCTTTTTTATCTTGGTATCCAGAGCTATTTCATCCGTAGGAAGGGTAATGACTAGCCATCGGTTATTATTAAATACCCTGACAGTCCTTTCGCTCACTTCGCTTCTCTCAATGATGCTGCGTGCCAAAACTTCTTCAAGGGTCATCCCCGGTTTAATTGGATCGTTTAACTGATCCGGGACAATCTTTATTTTTAAGACAGGAGAAAAATCATTCTTCGCACAAGGCTGACGAACAGCAATTTGGTTCATGAAGAAATCTGGACCCGGGGACAAAACAACTCCCTGGAGCAAACAAATGGGCATCGCTTTTAAATTCTTCATTTTCTTGGCGTTGCCTAAACGATAAACGATATTTTTTACCCCCAGCACACCGCTGTAAAGGCTCTTATCCGTTAATCTGCTTGAAAAAGAAAGAAGCCTAGCGGCACAATATAAAGCAAAAGAACCCCCCTCCCAAAGCTCATCTCCAACAGAATGCAAAAGGCCATGCTCGATGAGACGATTGACATTTCCATCTTTCACAGAGATCACGACATGGCTACCTTCTTTGATAAAATCGATAATTCTTTTCTCTGCTCCTTGGGGGAAAGAAGTTGAAGTAACAAGACGAGTTCCCTGCCTCTGCTCTACATATTTTAATACCCTTTCATAAGCATAGTGATCAAAGGGTTCATTAGAACCAAACAACACAAGGATCTTTAAAAACTCGCCATAACGGTCTTCGAGATAATAGGCCGCTTCTTCGCTCCAGAGCGCCTGCAATTTTCCAGCACTTCGAGAACAAAACCAGCACTGTTGAGAACATCCTAATGTTAGCTGAAGCAAAACGGTATTACGCAGCAAAGTTTCGATCTTGTCACCGTATTGCTCCATAAGCCGCTGCATGTCGCTAACATCAAAAACTTTTATGCTCGACGAATTCTTTGCCCTTCGTGCATTCTCCGCTGGCGAGGTAAATTGTCCTTGAGCATTGAGCTTCAAGCTTACCGCTGAAATACCGTGATCGACAACCTCATAATGACGCTCTGCTAAAAATTCACCGAGCTGTCTGACTTTTTCCCTCGCAGGCAATGGGCCGAACGAATAATCAAAATTCATGGTCGCCAAGTCTAAATACAATCTTCTGTTGTCCTCAAGGTCAATGTCTACCGGCTGGAGCATTAACTCTAGTTCCTCACAATCTGAGAGGTCAGGAAGAAGATCAACAATGATATTTAACTCTCTGGGCACTAGCATCCTTTTTATTTTCTGATAAACGATAAAGATAGGGCCATTGCCGCCGAGAAGAAAACCTTCTGGCTTCAAGGATTTTGCCAGAAGTTTACGCTGCCCGACACGTTCCTTTAGAGAGTAGTGCCTCCATACATTTTGCAGACGGATAATATCTATTCTTTTAGGATATAAAATAGCCGGTGTTTCAAAACCTCCACGGATCATCTTTGTATTCTTAAATAATTCCTTTTCTTTGATGCATGCCTGAACCCTATCGACAATATCTTGATTATAATCAAATCCTACAAGCTGAACATCTCTGGGCAAGGTATCTCTTAATTCAAAAAATGTGGGAGACTGAACCCTATTATTGCTATAATTCTTATCTCCCACGCCAAAATCTGCCACCATGGTTATGTGATCAAACCTTTTCCTCAGGACCCCTATATATTCATCTAAGGTCTTCAGCCTGCCAACAAATGTGTGGTCGGACGTCAGCTTGTTGTAGGCTGCCGACAAAAAGAAAACCTTGCCGCCTACGATCAAAGGTGAACTTAGCGAAAATGAAACGATCCGAAAGATATTATGTTCAACCGCTTGGCTAAGGGTAGAGGCGATCCAATCTGGATCGCTGCTATAATCAAAAAAGGCAATGAACGCGGCGAGATAAACATAGGCATTACCCTCTTGTTGATCTAAAGCATTCACGCAAGATGGCAACGAAAAGGTCATAACATATTCTCGAGAAAATTCTTTTCCTCCCTTAAGCACTTGGTAAAAAGCATGCTGCGGATATTCCTCAGGGAAAAAGAACAACTCTCTAAGGTAAGATTCAAATCTAGCAACAACATCATTAAGATTAAATTGGTCGTTTAAACTATAAAGATGCTCTGCAGCTCTTTTTCTCACAACGCGGCCATAAGGATGATCGTCCATGCTTTTAATTTTAAGGATTCTTGCTTGGACTTTTTCAAAACCCAACAAAACGCCCAGGTCAGCCGTATCAGCACCTTGCAAAATAAAATAACTGCCGTCAGAAAGCTCTAAGACTTCAATGGGATGCTCTGCAGAGAAATCAGACCAAGAGATCTTTTCCTCTTCCAAATATCTATAAAGCTTGAATAAATCAAAAAGTGCTGTGGATCGATCACGAGTTAAAAACGATAACGAGATCTCTTTTGTGCTTCCTTCCTGCCACCATCGATCCATTTCACTTAAAGACTCAACACGCTCTAAATAATCAAAAATATCAAATATTTCCTGCTGCCTTATCAGAATGTCTTCCAATATTAATAATTTTGCTTCTGTAGGCACGATACAATTTCCTCGACGCCCGATTTCGATCATGGTCAACAAATCCTTAGCGATCTTTAACACTGTTCGTACATTATGCTGCACAATGTCAAGGACAACAAAGCCGCCTTGCTCGCTGATGCCGCGAAGAATAGCGCTTGAACTGCTTAAAAAAACCATAGGCGTATCACGCTCTAAAAACTTTACAGTCGAGAAAGCGCTTGCAAAAGAAGGTAAAAAAATAGGCGAAGCAACGCGATAAGGATTGTCTTTGCATACACTGCTGCTCACAGGAACTGTCATGTTTTTGCATTCTTCCGCAGCCTTTATCAAAACATCCGTCATCTCTTGAAAGATCTCCGGCTGCTTTTGACGCCAGGAAAGAATATGCTTAAAAGTCTTGGCCTTATTTAATCGGATCTCTTTGCTTGCAAGTAAAAGAAACGCTTGGACCAACAAATTCAGATCCCCGTGGCCCTTATCTCCCCAAACATCTGCAAGGCTACGCTCATAAGAAGAAAGGAAAATGCCTTGTTCAGAGCGATAAAAATGTAAAAGAGCTGTATGCAAATATTGAAGGATGTTTGCGATGGTCTCAAGTTCATCAATATCTGCAAAACCGTATTCGACGCGTATATATTTGGCGCATCTTAACGGCATCGTTTCACGGCGTCCGTCACGGATCGTCGCTACCTTACTCGTTTGTTTATTCTCGATCCTGCGGTCAGAAACAAAACCCATGACAACGGCAAACATCAGCATCCTTGCTTCTTTAATAAAGGCTTGTTCTGGGATCTCCTGCCAAATAAGAGACGGAACACCCATATTGATTTGAACAGATAGAATATCTTCTTTAAGGACATTGATCGCCTTCATGAGCTCGCGGACCAAATACAGTTGCGTTTGATAACTTTCCGAGGGATTGAGGCTGAATTCTAAAAGATTTTTACCAATAAAGTGAGGCTGGCAAGGTAATGCCTGGATCATCTTACGAGCATTAAAGTCACCAAAATAAGTAACCGTGTCGTAACGAAACTCGACCTCAAGGCCCATAGGCGCGGCTAAAGGCCTTTGATCCTTTTCGTATTGCTCAATAAGCTTCTGGTCACCAAATTTTATGGCATCCTGAGCGCCAGGCAAAAGAAGATCATTCGCTGCCTGCCCTTGTATCAAAGGTGAAGACATGGACTTGCGTTGCGCCCTGATATCAAGAACTTTCTCTTTTGTGTTAAATCGCTCGCGCGCTTCACGGTCACTTAAAAAAAACTCATATTTTTTTTCATAACCTGATTCAGCAAGCGCTGCTTCAAATGTCTTAATGGATCTTTCATTGGACGCCATAATGTGCCACCCAAGCCGCAAAATGCCATGCCGCGACGCTTCTTCGAAGATCACCATGACGGCTTTAGTTCCAAAGCCACGATGCTGATATTCGGGTTTTGTGTTCAAATTGGTAACCAGATGATCCTTAAGGCTCAGAGATACACAGCTGATCTCAGAGCCCATGTCGTCTTTGATCTCGACCCAGACCGCGAGATCAGGATCTAACGGCTTGACAACAATAAGAAACTCTTGATCGTTCATCCGGGGATTTTTCCACAAGACCGTATTGATGATGTTGATGCTTTTTTGTTCCGCCTGTGTTACGCTTGAACATCCTGTGCTCTGCGTCGGATCATAAGTAATAATTTCTCTACAAAACTCAGCGTAAGGACGAACGCCTCCTGTGATATTCCCCTCATCATCATAAACATAAACCCTTTTAAAGGAGAGCCTTGGATCTATTGCCTTAAAAAGAACATCGTAGCATTTATCAAAACCGCAGCGGCAGACCTTGCGCGTATCTAATCCAAGCATCTGGCATGCTTCCAAGGTCAAGCACCGATTAAAATAATCAAAAACGACCTTGGTCTCTGTCGCTTCAGAAACACGGATTTGTTTTGAATCAATGCCTAGATTCTCCTCAACGTAAACTCGCATCATCCAATCCTTGAGCGATTCGCTGCTCTTGCGCTTGACAATATCAGGATTGTTTTTGACCCACGCCACTTTACGCTGGCATCGCTTAGCGCCATCGGCGTACAAATATTTCTCCAGCTCTTCTCCGCTTAACCCCTGGGCAGGTTTCAGAAAATTAATAAGCTTCATCAAGTTAGGATCTTGCCTTGCAAGGGCCTCAGGTCTTTGCGGAAAAAAAGCCCCCTGAGACTTGTAAAGATAAAACTGATTAATAGCAGAAATGATCCTTTGAGGATCAGCGCTCATAACGGTGTAAAGCTGTGGGCCTTCTTTAGAAATAAGCTTATGCGCTAAAAGCGTATCAACGATAAATTGATGCCAGGGCTGCCAGAATCTTCGCCCCACCAAAATAATAGGCAGTGCGGGAACCTTGAAAGTTTTGATCAGCGTGATCACTTCAAACAACAACGACAATGTCCCGAATCCGCCAGGAAAGAAAATATACGCGCTGCTATATTTAATGAACCCAACCTTTTGCATGAACATATGAGAATATTCGACCATGATATCAGGATCAGGGTTGCCCAGCTGAGTCTTTGTTTTAAGATTAATGAATTTCCCTGTCTCAGCCCCTGAGAGCGCATGGCGCATGGCTTTTTCAACACCATCATCTACGAGCCTTCCAATGCGCTGAGCGCTTCGAGCCATGACGGAGACACCTTCAGAGGCAAAATAAAAACAAAGATCGCGAATCGTTCGTTGATACCTATAATTATTACCAACAGCTACCCCTCCCCCTAAAATGCCGACAGCTTTACTGATCTGCGTGAGCTTTTCTTTTGTCTCTTGAAATTCATCTTTAATATCAGAAAAATTCATTTGTAAGGTCCGAATATGCGCAGGCAAGGCGTTGATTTGTTTTCCTATTTCTTCCAGTGTATCGCAAACATGGACATAACAAGAAAGCTCTTCAAGTGATTTTGTTAAATAACCTTTTGCTTCCAGCGCATCAAGGAGTTCTAAAAGAGGCGTATAAAATCCATTAGAATTAAAAATAAAAATATGTGTTTTAAGAAAACCTCTATCCACAAGAGCCAAAACATCAAAAAGTTCGTCGAGGGTTCCAAATCCACCCGGACAAACAACATACGCCTTGCAAAACTGGAAAAAGGTCATCTTGCGGCTAAAAAGATCTTTTTGAAAATGCAGTTCAATATCTAAATAAGGATTGGCCTTTTGTTCATTGGGGAGACTGATCGTTAAACCGATAGATTTTTTGATCTTACTCCAGCTCTTGCTTGATTCCCGAGCCCCTTTATTAGCTGCCTCCATAATGCCAGGGCCGCCACCTGTCACAACAGGACACTTGATCATTTTGGCAAGCGCCACGGCATCTTCGTAATCAGGGCTTCCGGTCACAACCTGAGCCCCGCCAAAAATAGCCACGCATCGTCCAACGTACATACGGCGTTTTTTTACAGAGACATACTGTTGAAGCTCCGAGAGTGAACGGCTAATAAATTCAAGATCGTAGGGATCCTGCGCTCCATTATGTAAAAGCGCGCTCACGCTCAGGTCTTTAATTTTCTTGTTTTTAAAATTATTGACTGCCCAAAAGCCAAGCATGAGGACCGAAAATCCAAAAGAATAAATAAAAACAAGAAGATTTGGAGTGATGATATTTGCTAAAAGGATCGCCGCTCCAAGCCCAACAAAGACCCACACCTTCTTTGTAACGGCCGAAGAAACAACGCTCAGGCTCTCTTTTTGAGCATCGTCGTTTTTCTTTTCTGATGCCGTAAAAATCTTTCTAGCGCTAGAATAAATAAGCTGCCCGAGCTTGATCCACAAACCAACGGGGCCAATAAAGCTAACATAGTAGTACTCTTGCCATCCGCTCTTTGGTTCTCTTTTTTTATGCGTAACGGGTAAAGAAAACCCTTGATCAAATAAAGCATGCAAGTGCCTATTGCGCAGAAAGTCAAAGCTGATAAAGTCGGTGTTGATATAAAGATCAGCTAGACGATAATTTTTATATTCGCCGTTAGAAATAGAAATAACCGCTGTTCTTTCTTTAGCGTATTCTAGAGATTGGCTCCCCTGGACGATCCTTTCTTGCCTTTTTTCCAAGCTTCCATCAAAACGGATAAAAAGATCTAGATGCTGATGCCCGGAAGGTAAAAAGGTCACTGTCTCAACTAAAATAATATTCTTATCAGAAAAAGAATGCGCTAAGGAAGAAAGGCTTAACTCCGAAGGAGAATAGAAGCAGCTCGCCTCATCGACCAGGGCAACGCTTAATCCAAAATGTTCAGCTTTATCTGCGATCATTTTCGCAAACGTTGTTTTGAGCGTCCCTGTCGGGCCAGCCAAAAGAACAATGAAAGGGCCGGCGTTCTTTTGCGCTAGATCTATGATCTGCCGTATCTCTTGTCCCAACAAAACAAGGGTTTTTTGTTCATAGCCAAATCCTATGATGCTTAAAAGGGAGATAGAAAAGAATTTTTGTGTTGAGAGGCCAGAGGATGCTCCAGGAGTCTTCTCTTGCTTTTCTAAAGTGCTTAAAAGAACGGCCATGGTAAACAGCTCTTTCTGTCCAGCCGTCAACTGATATTGTTGAGCTAAGAGAGAGGCGACGTAGAGGATCCAAGCTTTTCCCTGGTTCATTTCACCGCCTGCTAAGAAATCTGTAAAGGCGATCAATAAATTCTCATCATATTCTGCGACATATTGATCCAAGATCATTTCCATAAAAAGATTTATGACCTTCTCTGCCAACGCGCCCTGGGAGAGCTTGCCTTCTTGGCTTACGCGTAAAATTTCTTTTATTTTGTTTTGAAAATAAGACGGATAATAAGAAAGATCAAAACGCGTGCTTTTTGCTTCCAAAGCGCCAACAATAGGCTTGATAGCCTTTAAAAGGTTTTGCTCGTGTCGGCTTTGAGGAATAACGATCTCGACGAATACCCTAACGTCTTCTTGCTTTAATTGATAATCTTGAGCCATTGCGGCGATGAGATTCTTTCTGTCGCGAACGTTCAATGTGACGAAATTGATCTTTTCACTTTCCTGAAATGTCGAAAGTAGCAGCGCAGCCGTCGCGGGGGCTTTTTTCTTTAATTGCCCCCAGACAAATGAAAACGATTCGCTTCTTTGAATAGACATGAAAGCCGTAACGGCTAAGAATAAAGGATTGTCAATGCGCTTAGTTTTGTCTTGCGGATGATCTATTTTAAAAGGAATAAAAGCAGCGCGGGATACAGCCAGGCGGAAAACATCTTCCTGCGGAGAGCCGCGCGTAATTCCTTTTTCAGTTAAAAATTCACTATAAACACTATCAAACGCTTGCTGCCATGAAAGTCCAGGGCCATTGAGGGCTCCTTGTACATAACAAACGCGCACTCGCTGCATAAAACTATGAACGGTTTGCGCCGCTTCAATGCTTTCCTTAAAGAGCTGTAGCCTCGCTTTGGCGGCGGCTTTATTTTTTTCTTTTACCAACGCACCCGCATACCCTAAAAGCTGACGCAACCCAAGGAAGTCAGGCTCGCTAAAATAAGAACGAAGGTCTTGAGAATTCAAAAATCCTTGAATGTGTTGCCAAGCCTCTTGCGCCTCCCCGCTCTCAAGATCTTGCAAAATACGATCGACACGCCCAAGATACTGGTTATTTTTATATTCAGCACATGTTTTTAGCTGCGGCAGCTGGCGGTCATAAATATTTTTTACGATCTTTCTTACCTCAAGGCCTCTTGTCTCGATCAACGTAAGCGCTTGTCCTAGCATCGCAGCAAACAATTGCTGGTCTTCGGTGCCGATAAGGTTCAAGATCTCATCTAAAGATTCTCTAATCTTTTGTTTCGTCGCATGGCGCGCATTTTCAAGCTTAGCATGGGTCTTTCCTTCTTCAACAACGCTTATTATTCTTTCCTTGATCTCGCCGTTCTCCTGCTCTGTTGTTTGCACTCCGTCTCCCACAAGGATATATTTTTCAAAAAATCTTTTCACGCCACCTATCTGCCGATGCGCCTGTCGCAGCCACAAAAGCTCTTCAACCTCTGTCTTAAGCTTATGATCTATTTGACGGAATTCTTCCCAGAGGCACGATGAGCTTGTCTTGATAATATCTTGACAAATAGCAATATGCCCTTTCATGGTTAATTGATAAGCATATTCTTTTAATGCTGTAAAGACGGCATCACTACACCCGGGCCAAATCCTGTCGTGAAGATCAATAACGATATTCTTAGTCTTAGGAAGCCAATCCTCTTGATGATCTGCAAAAACAAAGCGCTCAGCGCCTTCTACATTCATTTTTAAAACATCCATTTTGCTAAAACTACTTTGACGCAAAACATCTTGGATGGTTGTTGTAAAGATCTCCGGCTCTTCCCCTGCTTGGGCTTCCCTGACAAAGTTGCCCCACTGATTATTTTCCTTGCGGACGACAACGAGATTCGCATCGCGTGGCCAAATAGCCTTGTTGATCAAGCGCACTCTGTCACGATAAGGCGCTAAATTCTTTTCTAAAACGGCGAATGTCTGTGGGTCAGATTCTAGGGCAACAACATGGACTTGCGGATAAGTATTAAGATAATAGATCGCCGTTGCTCCGATGTATGCCCCACAATCTACAATAAATTGAGGCGAAACCACATTGTCAATAACGCCATAATAATGGCTGATGAGCCTATACTCAGAAAGATCGCTAGCCACGCGCGGCCGAATATAAAAAGGATGGCCGAAAACTTCTTTATAATAAAGCCCATCTTTTTTACCCCATGCCATGGCAATGGTCAAGAAAACACAAAAATTTCTAAACCGCATCATCGCCGTTGCCCTTTTTTCTCTATTGCCAAGGAACACGATAAAGAACACAACGTTGACAATCCTTTTTACGGTTGTTTTGCATGCTGCCGATAAAGATGACCGTAGCCGTGCGGGTAAACTCGTGGTTAAGCTGGATGATAACGCTTCGTTATTAACAGGCCCTTCATATAAAGATTCCTGCATCAAAGAATTCTTCTTGAGAGCAGATAAATAAGTTGCCAAGACAATTGAATTTCTTTTCGTTTGCGCAGAATCTGAGCGCGATGTCACGATCATCGGGCACTCAGCCCCCCAGACAACGGAGGCTAGCTGCGGCGCATCTTTCTGGAACGGATTTTCTACCTCAACCTTGTAAAAAACATTTAACACTTCTACAGAGCTTATTAATACATTGGCTTTACCGGCGACCGGATGATCTTCGGAAAAGCCCTTTGCCTTCAAGGACTGCGGGAACAGGGCTAGATCAAAAGATAACGGGCCGGCAACGGAAAGCTTGGACTCTGCAAAAAAATCCTGAACCGCCCGAGCAACTAAAGTAAAAGGGATGGCAGATGTTGGATGTTCAATCGCTGACAATAAAGCAACGCGAGGATTTATTCCTAATAAATAGGAAACTTCACAAGCATTCTTAACGAGCTGAAGCACGACCTTAACATCATTGGTTTTCGTGGTGATCCCGGGATCGGAAAATAAGATCGGATAAGGATAACGCTGCGGCGCATCTAAAAGCGCGACAAGGCTGATAACGTTCTTTACTGAAGATTTTCGCGAAGCTAAAGCAGTTTTCATGAGCGAAGCGGTCAACATCGAGCCTTTCATGACCATGTGATAAGTACCATTGTGGATCAAGGCGAATGCCTGTGCCGCATCATCGATAACGATAAAGCCTTTGATGACTCCTTCTGCCTGTGCCGCCTCCAATGCTTCTTGAGCACTTCGGCTTACAACACCCTTTTCATTAACCAAGATAACCTTATAGTCACAGGGCAAAAGTCTCATTCTTTGTTCTAGATCTTTTATTGTCTTTATTTCAGGAACGGGCATCATCGGCCTGGAAAGCATAAGTTGAAGGTTGCTTGAAGATTTCTTGATCATCTTTTGGACAAAAGAATGCGGGAAATAAAGCATGTGCTTGCCATAGCTCTGTTGATACATTTGCTGTCGAACATCATCGACTGCACAATCAAAGAATATCGCTAGCGTTCTTTCTGCGTGCATGATCTGACTAAAGCTTCGTCGAAGCTCAAGGTGTTCTTCCGATAGCGAAGAAGGAATATAATCAAAAGTATTCTCGATAAACCCGGAGGGATCATTCCAAATATCCAAGGTATCAATTTTATTCCAAAAGGCAGCGCTTTCCTGATGTTCAAAAAAAACTTTTTTCTGAATGTCCTTAATACTCTTGATCGCAGATTTAATATCATCCATGCGTTCTTGCTGTGTCTTATCCCAGGCACTGATGACATCCATCGAGGAGCTCGCTCCCTGTGCGTCGTTTCCCTCAAAAGGTAAGAAAATGGGTGGGACAAAACAACGAAGATAGTTTCTCGTAGGTGAGGATGTTGGGGATCGATCCTCTTGGTCAAATGACCCAAGGGGCTTAACAGAAAGATCTCTTTGAATGGTTGCCCTGATCCCGTCTGCAGCTGGTCCATCGGTATATCCTAAATTATTAAGACACTCTCCGAAATTGAAAAACCCAAAAATAATTAAAAAGATCTCTACGTAAGCATTTGCTGTATAAAAGAGAAATGTGGCTATGGCAAAGCTGGCTAAGGCGCTAAAAAAATGAAGTGCCGGAGCAAACAAGAGCACTGTCAAACGTTGCCTCTTATGCTGCAAAGAATCTTTACTAAAATTTTTATTAAAAGAATTCAAGAAATAAAAGAATACAGCAGGAATACCATGTCCGACAAGATGCACAACCCCGGTCAAAAATCCACAAGCAAATCCACCTAAAGCAAAAATCAATAATTTAAGAACCTCTCCATTAGTTGCGAATAAATAAACACCGCCGAAAACAAGACCACACGCAGCACCAACGATGAATTGCATCCATATTTCAGAAGAGATCTCTTCTTTTTCGATCCAGTATGGCCTGATAAAGCCAGCATCTGTTAATTTATTGAGCTGCTGAATGACAAAACCTTGCACCTTTTGCTTTACAGATGTCATGACAGAGGAAGCGCTCTTCGTTAAATTTTCATCTATCGTAGACGACCCATTCCCTGCTTGTTCCTGCTCAATATGGCTGATGGCGTAGCTAACAATCGGCCCTATGGAGATCTGCTGTGCAGGAGGAAAATCTCTTGGGAGAGAAACAGATTTTGTCGCAAAAAATGCTCTCGGCGGCATTTGCCCGCCGCTATCTTTATCTTGGTCGTCATCAACCGTTACATATTCTGGTCTCGGTTCCTTAGCAAATTTGATTTCTTGTTCATTCCATCCGGTCTCAAAAGGAGCCATTCCTCTTGCCAGCTTCCCATGGATAACACC
>JBAYLJ010000018.1:0-11604 GCA_041664145.1 Candidatus Omnitrophota bacterium
ACCATGCTTGATATGGGCAGGATCATAAGCGCGACACAGCGGTCCTGCCTATGGTAGCGCGTAATATAATAAAGGATAACACCGCTAAAAAGAAAAGATACGGCGGCTGAAAATTTCATCGTGACCCAAAAAGGAAGAATGCTCTTAAGCATTCCGATGTCCAAAAACCACCCCACCATAACCGCGATACCGCTCAGTGAAATAAAAATACCAATAGCCTCCGAAACATCATTTCTTTTGATCATAGGGCTTCTCCAACACTATTCATCCTCTCTCGTTCTCTCACATTTTCTTTTGAGTTCTTCAATTTCCTTTTTCAATTCAACAATACGCTCTTCACGGCCCATGCTGGCCCTGTAAAAAACCTCAAGCTCATGCAATACCTTTTTCTCCTTGCCTTCTCTTTCCTTACGCTCAGTGATATTGCGGATATTGCATTGAATTGTTTTCTCATTATTGACAAGATACACGTTGGAAACAAACTCCACATAGATTGCTTTTCCGTTCGAGGTTTCAAGGGGCAAGTCTTCATAACGAACATATTCTTTGATCTGCAATTTTAAAAAAGCATCCTTTGATTTGACGATATCTTTTAAAAAACCAACATCCCAGACAAACTTTTTTAATAATTCGCTTTTGGTGCAGCCGAGTAAGTCGACGAGAAACGGGTTAACATCTAAGATCATTCCTGTATAAAAATCAAGAATAAGTATTCCATCTTTGGCCGCCTCAAATAACCTGCGATATCGGATCTCAGAGTTTTCAACCTTTCCCGCTGCTATCTGTTGCTGAACATCGACTGCCTCAAGCTTTACAATACATTCTTTCAAGATCTTTATTTCTTGCGCAGGCTCTTCCTTGATCTTACGATTCTCTGCCATACTCCCTCCTTGGTCTGCCGATAAGTAACCGTCACTTAGACCACGTTACCCCTCCGCTATCTTGGCCGCCTTGAATTTTAATATACGGCCCCTGCTCTGGTGGCGGCTTAGGAGTCGTGCACCCTGCGCCCATCACAACAAAAAGGAATAAAAGGAAGCCTGCACGAAAACCTCTTGTAAGTTCATCTTCTAATTTTTGCAGTTGAATTTGCATATGAGCCTCCTCATTTTTACCAGCATCCCCTTAATCATTATGATCGGCTGTTCTTTGAATACTTCCTCCTGCATTTTCAATATCTTTTCCCGCACCTCTAAACATATTGCAACCCAAAACAAGAGTTGTTAAAAATAAAACTGTGAGTATTAAAAGAAAGCTCTTTCTCATATCATTCTCCTTTCTTGACGATACTAAAAAAGAAAAAGGCGAAGATCGCCTTTTCCCTCTTTAAAATATAACTGTTTATGGTATTGTTGCTGAAACAAGCAGCGTACCATCATAGAGCCCAGGCTTATCAGCCGGATTAAAGATTTCACCACCAGCTGGCATGGCTGTTCCCGTATTGAGTCCTAAATACGCTCTAAAGAATCCTCCTGTGATTTCGCTAGGCGCCACGACATCCCCGGCAACATTCGCAAAAAGTTCCTTAGGATGCGCGGTGAGATCCGTCACCGTAGTTCCTACGACCTTGGTATAGGTCAACGCACCTTTCCATCCAAGACCATTACCGCCCACCGTACTATTAGGATTGGCTCCCTGTGTAAACGTTAGCGTTGTGGTAGGCGTCCCACCGACTGCTTGTACGTTCACATAAAAATAATGGTCTGCGGTATAGATGTTGTTGACGGGGTCAAGGGTCAAGGGGTCAAAGCCTAAAGAGGTCCCTGACTCAAGCGTCGCAACACCTGATACAGTATTTACGTTATACGCATCGATAGAGATGCTTGTCACTGCTGGAACAGTCGCGGAAAGCGTAAACGTCTTTTGCTCTGTCAAGGCAAAACAGTTTAGCGCCGTCGCGAGGATCACAACAGCGATCCCTGCGAAAACTACTATTGTCTTTTTCATATATCTCCTTGTTCTCTGTTAATAATTATTCTTTGTTTACTTTGTGATCTTATTTTAAAACTTTCTCATCTGATGCGGATCTCGCCAACGCTGCCTAAAATACCAAATGCTTGCAGCAGCCAAACGATCACAACGATAAGCACGACCACATTTAAGATCTTTTTGATCTTGGCATCCATAGGTATATAGGTATTAATTAACCACAGGATCAACCCAACAACAGCCAAAACTGCTACTAATGAGATTAACGACATTTTCACATCCTCCTTGTGCTCACTTGAATGAATTAGGCGAGCTGTTTTAAATGAGCTTAAAAAAACAGCCAACTTATTTTTCATGCATCTGTCCACACACCACAAACGATACGGCCTCTTGGTTGATGGTATTATTCTAAAAGGAATGCGAAGTTATATCAATTGTACCGAGGTATAACAGCGGATCTTGCTATCTCGACGGGAAGAAAGGCGTTATTTTAAGAATGCGAAAGAGGCCGCTGCCTCTTACGAGGCCTCTATCAGCTCAATAAGCTTAGGGTAAACCACTGCGGTCTTCTGATAGGGCTGCTGGGGGTCGATCATGTCATGAAAAGCGCAAGTGTCTTTATCAAACTGAAAGCGTGTTATCTTAACACCATTATGCCCACGCCATTTATCAACAATCCTGTTGAGATTCTTCTCGTTGACCGCATCATCAATGGCGCTTGTGATAACAACAATAGCCCGAACCTTGGGCGCGACACTCCCAACTTCTTTCATGACTGACCAGCCAAGGCACATGATCTGAGCCACAGCCCTGGTCGAAAATCGGTAGTAGGAAGACGTAGGCCCCGTGAGCGCCATCTTTCCCTTTCGATCCCACCACACGAACTTATTCGGCAAAATGAATAAAAGATTGATGAATGGTCTAAAAAAACCTATCAGCAACCCCTTCCATCCCCAAAAAGGCGCGATGATAACAGCCTTATCAACATCACTTCTTTTTTGTGCAAGCCAACCAGCCATATTCGCTCCCATGGAAAAACCAACAACTGTAACATGCTTCCCCAGTCCCAAGGCAATGTCCACGGATTCATCGCACAATTTGGTGAGCTCTAAAGCAGTAAGCCTGATGAGATCTTTTGTCATCCGGTCCTTAAGGCCATGATGAGGAACCCGGGGGATCAGAACATTATATCCTTTTTCATAAAAGATCTTTCCCAGCGCTTCAAATTGCCTGGGGCTATTAGTATTTCCATGGAAAAATACGATTGTCCTCTGCACCTTCTTTCCATGTTCAAAGAAAAGGAGGCGTCCATCAGGGGAAACTTCTTCTCCGTCGAGCATACGCAATCGATCAATACGCATAACGCTTTCTAGATAACTGCAAGATGGATGAGCTTTTGAAACGAGATGCTGCGTGCAAATGGGTTTTACAAAAAGAAGGACAACAAAAAAGAGCAAGGCCGCCAACAAGCCAATTCCCAAAAGCTCAATGATAAAAAACGGTGACATTAATGCAACCTCTTTACAGCGTTTCCTTAAATCGATCTAAGCATATTTTCATAAATGGTTCAGGAAAAGCATCAAACATCCTTTCCGCATGTCCGCCGTCTTCCATAATGGTCAAAAGCTTTGGATCCTTTGCCCTTGCAAATAAAAGCTGACTATGGCTTAGCTTAACAAGCCAATCTTTTTCACCATGAAGAAAAAGAACCGGAACAGGAGCTATCTTATCAACGATATCAACGGGTCTGGTCTTTTGCAAAGCCAGGCTGCCTGACCTGACACCCTTGCCCCGCCCCTTGATCCCAAAATTAAGCATGAGATCTCTCCACATGTCTTTTTCCCAAAAATGGAAATCAATTTTCCCTAGATCGGACGGACAGCTGACAGCGATCACGCTATCAATGTTCTGATGAAAACTTGCTTCAATAAGGGCAATGGCCGCGCCAAGTGAAAAACCGATCACTCCGACCTTTTCATATTTATTCTCTTTTGCGTAGGACGTGATCGCCCGTAGATCTTTTTGTTCAAGCGCCGTCCACGTAAACACATCGCTGCTCTTGCCATGCCCGCGAAAATCAAACACGATCACATCGTATTCTTTGCTAAAAGCCTGCGCCATCCCTTTAAACAAAACCGTATCCTTATTGTTATAAAAACCTGGCGCAATAATAACCACTTTGGAAAATCCACCTTTCATGTGGGAAAGGGCAATACGCTTCCCATCCTCGGTCATCACGTAGCAATCAGGCTCACACTCTTTCACGGGAGCTGGTGTTGCACCATCGAGAAGATCGCCGTTTGCGTTCTTAAGAGGAACGTCTTTGGCTTCTACCACCACATCATTACTTTTGACGGGCTCTTCTATGATCGACGTATCGACAATTTTTACAGGTTCTGTTTTCTGAAAATTCCCTTCAAACACCGATGTGAGTGCGGATCGAATATGATTTTTATAAATATCCCACTCCGCTCTCAAACGCCATGTGAAAAGATATTGTGAACTATTTCTCTTGCCCACGGACATAGATTTTCTTGATCGAGCGTCTTCATAAATTTCTAACATGCGTTTAGCGGAAAGTTCGATCGTGTATTTCTGTGCCGTCGTCCTTGCGGCCTCTTTGATGCTTTGAGTTTCTTCAGGAGAACGATGGATGACCCACAAAAGCGCATCAACAAAGCTTTGCTGATCCATCTCGCTAAGCAATCGGCCGTTATGACCATCTTTAATAACATCTCGTGCTCCTGGCGCGTCTAATGCTACCACCGGAAGGCCTGAGGCCATGGCTTCAATAAGAACGATCCCTTGCGTTTCGCTTAATGAGGCAAAGGCAAAGACATCCATAGCAAAATATGCATCGACCAAATGTTGATACTTTAAAACCCCCACTAAATGCAATCGCTCCTGAAGGCCAGCTTCTTGAAAGGCATCCTTGATCATTTTTTGTGATGACCCTTTGCCAACGATCAGGGCATGGGCCCTTGGTTCTTTTTTCAAAACCTCGATCATGCAATTAACCAAAAAGTCCAAATTTTTCTCTGCCGCCAATCGTCCCGCATGGCCGATCACCAAGGCATCAAGAGGGATTTGATTCTGCTCGCGAAAAGCCTTTCTATCCCCTGTTGAAAAACGTTTCAATTCCACTCCTGTCGGAACAATTTCCATAGGAGTCTTAACACCTCTTTTAAGCAAAATTTCCTGTACGCTCTCGCATGGAACGATCAACCGGTCCACAAAATTGGCATACCCAGCAGCAAGCTTAACAATAAAACGTTTGACCCCCTCATTCTGGACAGGAAAATCATTGATATACTCCTCAAACATCGTGTGATACGTAAAAACAAGCGGTATCGCGTGCTGACGACTAATACGCAAAGCAAAATCTCCCATGAAAAAAGGACAATGGCTATGCACAATATCAGGAGAGAATTCTTTCATTAATTTTGTTAAGAGTCCTGAGACCGGAAAGTTAACGGAAAAAATAGTATTATTAAATCTTTGAAAGGCGGGAAGACGAATAACACCCGTCTCCTCTACCGGCGCCCCCTCAAACGTGGGGGTAACGATCAAAACTTCATGCCCCAAAGCTTTAAATCCTTCACTGAAAGAATAAACCGATTGCTCTAGCCCTCCAACGATCGGAAAATAGGTATTGGTCATCATAAGAATTCTCATACTCTCTCCTTTAATTCCACAAGCGCTTTTCTCGCTGCAAGGCAAATCGCGTCATAAGAATTTTTTGCCCCCATGGCCAGCCCTTCTTTTTCTAGATCTTCAGGTAAAAGCGGCTTGCCGAATCGCACTCTGATCGGATAGCGCCTAGGATACGTTGCCGTGCTAGCCCACGCCTCATGAGCTCCTTCGATGGCCACAGGCACGAGTTTTGCTTTTGTTTCTTTAGCCAAAACGCCGAATCCTTTTTTAAATTTCCCAATTTTTCCAGTAGCGCTGCGCAACCCTTCTGGAAAAAAACACAACCCCTTGCCGTGCTGCAAGACAAGATAACAGCTGCGTAGTGCTTCTAAGAAATGCGTTGAAAAATCAAAAGGAATAAATCTTCCCATCTTGACAAGATTCCATAAAATACTGGATTTTTCAAACGGCCTGAAAAAATACGGCCCGAATACAAAATAAAAAAGCTGGAACACCGGCCGGCGAGGCAGACACGCGGCAATAGCCGGCCCGTCGAGAAAACTGGTGTGGTTGCCGTAGAGAATATAAGCTCCTTGTTCAGGCACATTCTTTGCTCCTTCTTCTTTGATACTGAAAAACACTTTGAAGATCAAACAATCGATAGCTGTTAAAACAAATCGAAACAGCCAGGCAAAATACCCAGTACTTAATTCGATCATCTCCAAATTTTCTTTTTTTGGCGGTACGCGTAAATTTTCTTGCCAATAGTCTGGCCCTAAAGCTATCTTTTGATTCTTCAGGGGAATGTCTTTAGCTTCTTTTAGCGCTTCCGTTATCCCTAAAATAAGATCCTTGACGCTAAAGGCTCTCGAAATGGCCTCATCTTTTATATCAGCGTTAAATGCGGCCTCGAGGCACGAAGCAAGCTCTATCCTGCCTAATGAATCTATACCGATATCCAGCTCCAAAGAATTCTCAAGAATAATAGCGCCACTGATACCACTTTGTTCTTTTAAACATTTTAAAACTTTTATGCCTACCTCAGATCCTATCAACTGAAGGTCTTCTGGCAAAAGCTCTTTTGATACCGGAAGAGACCCTTCTACACCTTTGGCTACCCTAGGTTCATATGTTTTCTTAACTGCGCTTCTTTCTAGCTTACCGAACAAAGTATGCGGTAGATCCTCAAGCGTGATCGTAAAACCTCTAAGCCTTTTGTGCAAAGGGAGTGATTGCGCGGCATTGTCAAATCTCTCTTTGAGAACAGAACGCAGATTCACCTCACCAAATTCCCTAAAATTATCAAGATCCGGCTGAATAACTGCCCAAAGAGTTTCCGATCTCTTTACGCCGTCCACTTTAGAGACTGCAAAGACGCACATTTCCTTGACAGGAGCAGCCTTGGCATAAACCTCCTCGATCTCTTGGGGGTTGATTTTCTCCCCCGAATTCAATTTGATAAAATCTTTAGATCTCACTGTAAGGGTTTCTGTCATTGATTCATCTCATCTTTCAGCTCAAGAGAATTCGTTCCAGGCGAAACTCTTACATTTGTAAAACCAGGGAATTGAACATCGATCAACGGTTCTTTTATAAACCATTGACCTTGCCATTCAACAAGGATCTTCTGCTTTTGGAATTTTATGGAAATGTGAACATCCCCAAAACTTGTTGGTGCCAGACCAAAAGACATCATTTGTTCTTTTTGAAGCCAGGCACGCGGGATTCCAGAACACAAAATAAGTCGATTGCCTTCTTCGCGTACAAAACAATTTCTTATCATTAAAACCCATTCTGCTGCGGCCCAGACATGCTGCCCATCCCCCATACATCCTCCACCTGTGCGCGGATGTACTGACTCAGGCCATTGCCCTGTTGATGTCGCAAGCTTAGCTACTGCGGTCATCAAGCTGAAATACCGCTGATCACCTGCTCGCAATAACACCTGAGCTAAATGTAACGTTAAATAAGGGTTAATGCCAGAGTGCGTCATGTCATGAAAAAATCCGCCATGAACTAAACAATTTTCCATCAAAAAATCAGCTGTCCCTAAAATCCTGGGGTCGCCCTGCTTAAAAATACGAAGCGGATAGCTCGCCGCCAAAGAACCGATCGCTCCCGAATCCAAGCGCCGATAAGGAGAAGCTGGCATCGCCAATCTTTTTAACCGTTCTTCAACTTTCTTTAAACTTTGGTTAATACTCTTAAGCAAACCTTGTGATTCCTTTTCAAAATAAACAGCCTCATCCTTCTCCTTGTAATCCGTACACAAAGAAACCGCCGCTTTCAATCCCGCAACAGCCCAAAAATCATCCCAATAATAAAAATCGTTGGGGCCAAGATGCTCGGCGCTGAAACCCGCCGGCAGCAAACCAGCATGAACACATGTTAAATCGTTATCCAAATGTTTTTTACAGATCCATTGACCCGCTTTGATAATGGGTTCTTTCCATTCTTGCGGGGGAACATTTCCCGTCATCTCACAATACTGGCGCATGATCCACAAGGCCTCACCGTTTGAATCCCATTCTCCTTCCTGGGAAAGAAAATATCCTTGGGCTGTCTGGCGGGAAGAAAAACAATCTAAGGCCCTTCGAACACGTCCTTTAAGCCCAACGCATAACAAAGCCTGCAATATAAAAGCAGCATCCCGAAACCAAAAACGTCGGTAGATATAAGGCCCTGGATAAACTTCCTTGGGAGAATGCAAAACCATGGTATGGATGGCTGCGTCATAAAGAAACTGAAAATGCTCATCGGGAATTTGCAATGAACACACACCCTGAAGACTTTTCTTCCACTCAGTTTTAGCCGTTTCATGATAGTTCCCGTAAGATTCTGTTTCATTCTTATTTTTTGTTAAAGGTACGGAAACGATAATTTCTTGTGATTGTCCTGCCTTCAGTATAAAAACGGCTGCAGAGCTAGCCATACCAACTTTACATATTATTTCTTTTTCATCCTCTGACAAATGAACCAGCTGAGAGGTTACGCCGTCCTCTCGCCTTGTCCGCTCAATGATCTCTAGGGAGGACAAACGACTATAAACATCGCCTCGATGATAATCTGAAAATACATATCGTTCTGGGGGTTTATTAAAATAGACAAAATGTTCTCGATTGACTTGCCAACCCAACGAATCCTCAAGGAGAGCAATATTGTGAATAAAACTCACGCCTTCAGGATTATAAGGTCTAAGGGAAACAACTAGCTGTGCATCAACAGGAGCAGATCCCGTAATTTTAACCTGACAAAGAGGCGCTTGAGCCGAGCCAATAACTTGTGCCTTCAATTGAAGTGTTAACTGGCCAAGGTATGATTCTGTTGTCACGCAAAGATTACCGTCTAGCCCCATCTTTTGCGATACGTTATCGCGTCGCGATGGGATCAATGGCTCTCCTTCTTTTGGAATAATCCAGACGTCAAGTGACCAGCCATCATAATAAGGAGTCACGAGGCCGCGAGGATCTACGAGGGGAAAATCAATACTATCGGGAACGCCCAACGCCGTCCAATTTCTGTGAGTAAGATTAATTTGCGTTAAGGAAAAAGACCTCGGAATAAACGCCTCGTTCCGAGGATCATACTGACATTTCACCCAATAAGGCCAGATCCAATCAAGGTTATGTTGGATGGCTAAACTATTGATCAAGCCGCGAGCGTGCATGACAGCGCCTGAACGCACCAGCTCCATGGGTGCCGTCACCTCTGAAGGTTGCGCAAAATTCTGCAACTGTGCAAGAAGCTTAACAGGATCTAAAAACCCTTGTTTACGCGCAACATCTCTTAATAAAAATCTCCACGGAAGCCATTTCCACCACGCAAAATAAACCGCTCCTTTCAAAAGGGACCTAAAAACCCACCATTTATAACAAATAAAGGTAAATAAACCTGTCAACATCGAAGCGATGAAAAGAGCCGCAAGAACAGAGCCTGGCCACGCGTTTAGAATTCTTTGATTTGCTACGACATTAATTCCTAAGGCTAAAAAATTAATAAATATATATCGATCCACTTCAGCGCGTGATGGCTTAAGGCATTGAAAGATCCAATATTTATTAAACAAGTACCCAGTAATCCCCGCACACGTAAAAGAAATTCCTTTTGATAGGCTAAAAGGCAAGAAAAAAATGAGAAAAAAATAAACACCAAAGTCTGTTGCCCCGACCACGATCCCGGCAATAAAAAATCGAATAATTTCTTTTTTAGTATTCATATTAACTTTTACCATGATCATTTATATCTTAAAGAATTTCTAAAAAACTCGTAGGATCCTTAAAAACTTACTTACACATCATTATTTCTTGCCCATCAAAAAATAAAGCACCATGCCGATAACAGGCAAAAGAAGTATCAAGACAATCCATAATGCCTTTTTATCTGTACTCATCGAACTTTTCAAAACATCAATGATAGCAACAATATCTAAAATCAAAATAAGTAGCCCTAATATCCCGCCCATATATTCTCCTTCTTTTTAGATCTTGCCCTGCTGCCCTCTTCCAACAAAAGAGATATTAAAACCCAGCATGGTGACCTTTCTGCCTAGAAAAAGCTTTATGCTAACTGCCTTTCAATCTTTCCTATATAAAAATCAGTGAGAAATTTCACTTGGGTAACCATAGCGACCTCGGCCAGAAGATCGCTGCAAGACGCAAGCTTCATCACAAAATTTTTTGTGCTTCGTTCTTCTGTTAGAAAAGCGAGAGGCTTTGACTTTAATAGACTGCCGTAAATGGCTCCAACAGTCTGAATCTTGCTCCATCGACTGCGCTCCCCAATTATTTCCTACACGTTCAAATAGTTCCTCGTTATTTTCTCGCTCTTGATATTGCTCTGTTCTATTTTTATTGTCATTGTTTTGCCCAAAAAATACAGCTAGCCAAGATAACATAAGAGAACCCTTTCCTTTGGCACGTATCATCCCCCGCTTTTGGGCGGAGGATGATCGATGTCAAAATTTACGTGGCCATAATTTTTTTGCCAGCTGGCCTATTCTTTACTTTTCCACGCCCACCGGGTGCTTTGGCAGCTCTCTTTTTTGCTGCTGTCATTCTTCCTCCGCGACTTTTCTTTGCCATATTATTTTCCCTTCTTTATGCGACGCAACGCACGACCCTTTTTCATTTTTACCATTATTGTGTCATGGTTGTTGTTGTCGTTGTGGTAACTGTACTGATAACCTGCGGTGAATACAGCGTAACAGAGCGTGCCCACTGCTTTCCATCTTTGAGGACATACTCAACCTTCACTAGATCACCGGGCTTCAGCACTAATTGAACAGGCTGACTGCTTGGACTGTGCATCGCAACGATCGCTTGAGGTGAAAAAACGAAATAAGCTAGATTGCTTTCTCCTGCTTCACCGGCTCTTGGCCTCTCTGCCAAGACAAGTGTTCCGCCTGTGATATCTAAGGACTCAACCCTGCCATAGGCCTCTTGGAATTCAGATGACGGCCTAGGGTTAGCGGTGATCTTTTCGACGATCAAGTCTTCCTTGTCCTTAACCACATCGATGATGACATGCTGACCTGGCTGTAAGTCGGCAATGGTGAGAAATTTTTCATCCGTTGGATCAGTCACGCGAGTCTGATTCTCTGTGATCCTATACTCTGTTATTTCTCCGGTGCGCGGAGAGACATCAGCCTCGAGCTGCAATTTGCCGAGCTTCATGTCTACCCACGTAATTTCTCCCGGGATGTGACGCACATCCGGCGCCTGAGCAAATACAGAAATACCCGCAAACAATATGACAGCCACAACGGCAACGATCACTTTCAAGTAATTTACTTTCATAGAACACATTCCTTTCTAACTTTGATTGATATATCCCTCTCTTATAAGAAGGCACTGTTTGTTTTTAAAACTTCACGTTGACTTGCCCTTCACTCTTATAGGCAGCATCTTCCACTTTCTTTTTGGCTTCCGCTGTCTTCTTTTCATTCTTCCACTTAGCTCTCAGTTCTTTATTCTCTTTATTATTGTACATACTCTCGCTACGCTTAAATTTTGCATTTTCATTAGCATGCTCATACGCCGACAT
>JBAYLJ010000019.1:0-11592 GCA_041664145.1 Candidatus Omnitrophota bacterium
CTGGAGGATATTTTCAGTCCATTGATCTACAAGATCCGGCAAAGAGGTCACAGAAGAAGACTGAGCCTGTAGCGGCGAAGGTCTAGAAAAAACAAGAAGAACAATAAGAAAAATCATTCTTTCTTTGAAGAAAAAACGCAAAAACCCCCCTTTTTTTAGGTTAGCGAATCACCGTCGTTAGATTAATGATCGGCAAAAACAAAGCGATAACAATAAATCCGACAACGATCCCTAAAAAACCAATAATAAGAGGCTCGATCATGCTCGTCAGTCCTGCCACGGCTGTATCAACTTGATCTTCATAAAATTCGGCGACCTTGGTAAGCATCGCATCCAGCTTTCCTGTCTTTTCTCCGACGGAAATCATACGCGTTACCATTTGCGGAAAAACACCGCTTTGGATCAAGGGATCAGAAAGGCTCTCTCCTTCCTGAATATGCGCTGCGGCATCCTTGACGGTCACTTCAATCACACGATTCCCCGAACTTTTACCAACGATGTCAAGAGCAGTTAAAATAGGAACACCGCTTTGAATAAGCGTTGCAAGTGTGCGGCTAAAACGGCTCAAAGCAACTTTTTGGATCAACGGGCCAAAAATAGGAAGCTTAAGCATCAGGCGGTCAACGCGCAGGCTTCCGGCTTCTGTCTTTTTATAATTGATAAAAACAACAAAAAGAAGAAATCCGATTGCAAGAATCCATATAAAACTCGCCCTTAAATTACTGCTGATAAAAATCAAAATTTCTGTCATCATTGGTAATTTCTGCCCCAGGGAATCATAAATCCCCTTAAAGGTTGGAACAACTTTAATCAAAAGAAGAAGAGTGATCCCGATCGCCATCGTGATAACGAGAATCGGGTAAACCATCGCGGACTGTACCTTATGTTTAAGCTTCAACGATTTTTCCATATAACCCGCAACACGGTCCAAGAGAACGTTGAGCGCGCCGCCCGTCTCGCCAGCTTTAATCATGCTAATAAACAAATTATTAAAAACTTTTGTATGCTTACCAAAGGCAATGGAAAGGCTATTACCGACGGAAACATCTTCTCGAATAGCCGCGACAACGCTCTTAAAATATTTCTGCGTGATTTGCTCCTCAAGCGCCTCCAGGCTTTGTAAAATAGGGATCCCTGCCTCGATCATCGTTGAAAGTTGTCGCGTAAAAATAACAAGGTCATCTCCCTTGATCTTTTCTCCTCCGAACGAAAGATCTTTAAAGCTAAATCCCTTGATTTCCTCGACGGATATCACGATAAGATTACGCTTACGCAACTCTTTGATGACCGTTTCTTTATCATCCGCAGCGACTTTGCCTGTAATCGTGGCAGCATTTTCATCTTTTGTTAGATACCGATAATTTGCCATTTCTGCCTTCTCCTTCATTTTTGAAACATGACTTAGATCAATCTTCGCTGGTGATGCGCAAGACTTCTTCCGCGGTCGTCTTACCTGTAACCCATTTTTCTACCGCATCATCCCAAAGCGTTGTCATTCCCTTGCTCATCGCATAGTCTTTGATCGCCGACGCAGAGGTTCCCTTGATCAGCATTTCGCGGATAGGTTCATCCACCTCGAGAACCTCAAGGACGCCTTGGCGTCCATAATAACCCGTATGACGACAAAAATCGCATCCCTTTCCGGCAAAAAATGTCATGCCAGGTTTTATTTTGTTTTTAAAATCTTTCAAAATCTTATCAGGAATTTCTACAGGCTGTTTACATCTAGGGCAAATGGTTCGACAAAGACGTTGGGCACAGATCGCCACAACGCTTGAAGCAACCAAAAAAGATTCAACCCCCATGTCAACTAATCGCGTTAACGCACCCGCGGCATCATTGGTGTGCAAAGTCGACAAAACAAGTTGTCCGGTGAGCGAGGCCTTGATCGCGATATCGGCTGTTTCAAAATCACGAATCTCTCCAAGCATAACGACATCCGGACTCTGACGTAAAATAGCACGCAACCCCGAAGCAAAGGTCAGCCCAATATCCGCCTTAACCTGAATTTGTGTAAGACCATCCACTAAATATTCCACAGGATCTTCAACAGTAATAATATTTTTATCCGCTGCGTTCAATTGACTCACAATGGAATAAAGGGTCGTGGACTTTCCGCTTCCCGTCGGACCTGTAATCAAAATCATACCAAAAGGCCTAGCGATAGCCTCTTTAAGTTTTTGAGAAGGCCCTGATGAAAAAGCCAAACCATCTAACCCCATCGCAAGGCTTGTCTTGTCCAAAATACGAATAACAACTTTCTGCCCAAACGTTGTGGGAAGAAGCGAAACACGAAAATCAACCTCACGCGACGCCATACGCATTTTAAAACGTCCATCTTGAGGTGACTGTGTTTCAGTGATATCAGCCCCCGACATGATCTTAATACGGACAACAACAGCACTCTGATTAACCTTAGGAATGCTCAAAACTTCTCGCAGGACCCCATCAACGCGATAACGAACCCGCGCATCAGATTCAGCCGGCTCAATATGAATATCCGAGGCCCGCTGTTTTAAAGCTTCACGAATAATAAGATCCACCATGCGCACAATAGGCGCACGGCCACTTTCTTCAACATTGTTTTCCGAAAAATCCTGAGATCCTTTGTCATCAACAACCTGAAAATCTTCTGTATCAATATTTCGACTAACTTCTGCGACACTTTCAACATCCCCTGCCCCATAATACTCATCAAGGGCTTGGGCGATCTTAGCATTTTCACTAAAAACAACATCAATATTTTTACCCGTTAACACACGCAAATCATCGATCGCAAAAATATTGTAAGGATCGGAAAGGGCCACAGTTATTGTATTCCCAAGCTGAGAAAGAGGAATCATCTGATATTGGCGGGCAATACGCTCAGAAACAACTTCTTTAAGATTTGGGTCAATTTTATATTTAGCTAAATTGATGGTAGGAATATTGAGCTCTTTAACCAAAAGAAGCAACAACTCTTGCTCAGAAATAAGTCCTTTTTCAATAAAAGCCTTTTCAAGGCTAATCCCTTTGCGCTTATGAATACTAACCGCTTCTTCAATGTCTTTTTCTTTAATCTGATGCAGCTGCGCAAGCGCCTCACAAACTTTTTCTTTGATAGATTTGACCATAATTATACTGCCTCTTCGTCTAAAGAGGTAACCCTGAGAACCTCTTCAATCGATGTTAACCCCGTCGCTGCTTTCTTCAAAGCATCTTCGCGCATCGTACTCATGCCCTCTTTACGAGCAGCCTCTTTAATCCTAAATTCTCCAGATTTTTCTAAAACAAGTTTTTTAACCTGCGCAGACAAAACCATAATTTCCGTAATCCCTACGCGCCCTCGATAACCCAGCTCGAAACAATGCCGACATCCCTTGGGCTTAAAAAAAGTTGCCTTACCCTCAAGATGCAGATGCGTTAATCCGATCTTTTCTGCAACATAATCCGGCATCTCGTAAGGCTCTTTACATTTATCACAAAGCTTACGTAATAACCGTTGTGCAACAACCACCAGAACCGAAGAACAAATAAGAAAAGGCTCTACGCCCATATTCATCATACGCACAATCGATCCCGCAGCCGTTGTGGTATGCAAAGAACTTAAAACAAGGTGGCCCGTTAAAGCGGCTTTCACAGCAACATCGAGAGTCTCGTGATCGCGAATTTCACCCACCATGATCACGTCCGGGTCTTGCCTCAAAATAGCACGCAGGGCTGAGGCAAAGCTTAGATTCACCTGAGGGCGAATATTAACCTGATTAATCCCCTTCATTTGATATTCCACAGGATCTTCAACGGTAATAATATTCTTTTCTGGTGAATCAATAAACTTTAATACCGAGTAAAGGGTGGTTGTCTTTCCGCTTCCCGTCGGACCGCAGGTCAAAATCATCCCATGAGGTTTCAAAGCGCATTCTTTTAAAACGCCCAAAGATCTTTCATCAAATCCTAACTTTGCTAAATCAAGCATCGCGGCGCTTTTGTCAAGGACGCGCAAAACAACCTTTTCACCAAAAGCGGTTGGAAGAACGCTAACGCGAAAGTCAACCTCACGCTTTCTATCTGTCACGATCTTAAAACGTCCATCTTGCGGAAGACGATGCTCGGAAATATCAAGATTCGACATAATTTTAATACGCGAAACAACTGGAAAATGCAACGACCTGGACATACGGTCAACTTCGCGAATGATCCCATCAACCCGATAACGAATGCGTAATGCCTTGTGCATGGGTTCAATAAAAATATCGCTCGCCTTGGCGGCAACCCCTTGCTTAATAATAGCGTCTGTCAGCCGAATCGTTGGAGCATCCTGAAGCAAATTCTCAATATGCTCTTTTTCTCCTTGCCTCTGGCTTTCTTTAACAAGCTCCATCTCCTCCAAGTCGGAGATATCTTTCATGATTTCTTCAAAGGCTAAATTAGCATCTTCAGAATAAAAAGCCCCTATCGCTTTTTCAATATCTTTTAAGGAGGATGAAACCGGATGAACACGAAACCCTGTCAACGCATTAACATGGTCAATGGTCAGAATATCGGACGGATTAATCATCGCCAAGATCAATGTATGGCCAAAGCGAGCAACTGGCATCACCAAATAATTGGTGACAATCGACTTGGGGATTGTTTCAAGGACCTTCTTTTCGATCTTAATGTCAGAAACATCGATCGGTTGAGAACCTAATTTCTCGACGATAAGAGAAACTAACCTATCTTCCCCAACAATGCCTTGCTTGATGAGATGATCCATCAAAAGCTCATCATGAGCTTCCGCGCTGGCCGCCATTTGATCAAGGCTCAGTTGATCGATGACTTTCTCATCCAAAAGTATTTTTTTTAAATATTCAGTAGGTGAAAACATTTTTCCTTTATTTATAATACTTCTTGATCGCGCTACGAATATCCGTTGCCGTGCTAACAAAGGTCTGAACCGAACAATGGCTTGCCGCCTCAACTTCCTCAATGGCTTCGGTATTTAAAGGATTGGCCATAGCCAGGGTCAGGCTCGCGCCAATTTTATCGATAGGAATAAGACAAAACTTATTACACATCTCAAAAGAAACAGCTGAAACAACTTCTTGCTCCGTTTCATAATTGGAAAGGGGCAAATAAGGAAATCCGTATTGCGATGTCAGCGCCTGGGCAATATCTTCTTCAGAGGCATATCGTAATTGCACCAAGGCCTCCCCTAAAAGCCCTCCCTTCTCTTTTTGATAAAGCATGGCTTCCTCGAGCTGCTGCTTGTTAACAATGCCGCGCTCAATCAAGAGATCGCCGATAAACTTCTTATTAATTCGTTTATATCCTGCCATAGCATTTATATGATTATGTCTATTATATTACGAAAATAGAATTATGAATAAAAACCTTAAGAAAAATCAAATTAAAGGATCTTATTCTTTTTACCAAGATTAATAAGAAAACCGAACATTAAAACAAAAACTAAAAACGATGATCTTCCATAACTTATGAAAGGTAACGTAATCCCGACAATAGGACAAAGACCTAGAACCATTGCGATATTAATAATTATTTGCAAGGCAAAAATCGACACAAATCCAACCCCCGCGAGATAACCAAAAGTCTCCTTGGTCTGCTCGACCACCCTAAGGCTAGAAATAATTAAAATATAAAAACAAGCTAAGATCGCTATTCCGCCGATAAAGCCCCACTCCTCGCCAATGACAGAAAAAATAAAATCCGTATGCCTCTCGGGCAAAAAATTAAGTTGATTTTGAGTCCCTGCAAGCCACCCCTTGCCGAAAAGTTGACCTGACCCGATCGCGATCTTTGACTGAATAATCGTATAGCCAGCTCCCAGGGGATCAATATTAGGATTTAAAAAAACCATCAGCCGGTCTCGTTGATAAGACTTCATCATCTGCCACAACAAAGGCGTCGCTAAAACACAAAGCCCAAAAAAACAGGCTAGATATCTTGCGGATACTCCCGCCGCAAAAACCATAACAAAAAAGATCCCAAGAACGAGAATAGCCGTGCCTAGATCTGGTTGTTTAAAAATAAGAAGCATCGGAAACGCTGTAAGCATAAAAGGAATAATAAACTCAGAAAAAAGAGCTGGCTTAGCCCAAGGATTATAAAAAGAAATCTTTGGCTTATGGTCCGTAAAATACCGCGCTAAAGCTAGAATCAAAGAAAATTTCATAAACTCTGATGGCTGAAAATTAAGCCCAAGGATCTCAATCCATCGCTTGGCCCCTAGAGCATAATAACCAAAAATAAAGATCGCAATAAGAAGAAAGACGTTGATCCCGTAAAACAAATAGGCAAAATCATAATACTTTCGATAATCAACGCGACTAAGGAAAAAAATAGCTAAAAGCCCCAAGGCAGAGAAAAATAATTGGTTATAAAAAACTTGCTGGCTAACGCGGGTACTTTGCGACGAGGCGCTATAAAGAACGAGCAAGCCAAAAACAATGATCGCAATGATGGTTGCCCAAATAGCTTTTTTTAGATTATAAACCATATGTTATAAGATTTCCTGCTGCTTCATTTCTTTTAAAAGTTCAGAGGCCATGCGCGCAGCATGATAGCTAGAGCCTCCATGTTCTAAAAAGACACAAAAAACAATCCTTGTTTTCGCTTGAGGACAAAAACCAACAAACCACGCATGATGGGGCTTCCCCCCTGAGGTTTGCGCCGTTCCTGTCTTGCCAAAAACAACAACATCGCTTAGGGATGAAACATGCGCGGTTCCGGCTTCTTCTGCGACAGCCCCACGCAATCCTAACTTTACTTTATCAAAATAACTTTTTGAAATACTGATATCATGCAAGACTGCTTCTCTGCGCACCTGACTCTTACCGATCGACTTGATCACAGAAGGCAAAACATCTTTTCCGTCACGCGCAACCACGGCCATCATTTTTAAAAGTTGGATCGGCGTTACCAGGAGATCTCCTTGGCCGATGGAAAGATTTAACGTGTCTCCTTTACTCCATCTTCTTTGCCTCAAGGCATCTGAACGAGGAATATTGCCTTTCTCTTCATAGGGCAAATCAATATTGGTAAGGGCCCCAAGGCCAAAAAGATGAGCATATTCTTCAATAATTTTAGGCCCTACAATAAGTCCTGCATGAAAAAAATAAACATTGCATGAATGCGCGATGGCTTGAATAAAATCTTGTACCCCATGGACATGAGAGCAACGAAAAACTCGATTTCCAAGGACATAAGAACCATTACACAAAAAGGATGTATGCTCGTTGAGTTTTTTTGTATTAAGCGCTGCCATGGCAAGAGGTATTTTAAAAACAGATCCCGGCGGATACTGTCCTCGAATGGCGCGGTTGAGCAAGACCGCTTGAGAATTCGTAAAATAAGATGCCCGTCTCTGTGAGGAGGCATTGTCTAGAAAGGCATTGGGGTCAAAGCTTGGAGAGCTGACCATTCCTAAGATCTCTCCGCTATCTAACTCCATGACGAGAATAACGCCTCGCTCCCCCGCCAAAAGATTTTGAGAAAACTGCTGAATACGCGCATCGAGCGTTGTCCCGATATCTTGACCCGGCGCAGCAACCTTCATCCCTAAAAGGCGTACCTGCTGGCCGCGATTATTAACCTCGATCTGGACGCCACCTTCTCTGCCTCTTAAAAAATGATCATAATGCTCTTCAAGCCCTGAATATCCTGTCATGCCCTCAATGGTATATCCATAATTTTTAAATTGTTCCAGTCGTTCAGGGCTCACCCTTCCGACATAGCCCAAGACATGTGCGCCTGTTTCCCCAAAAGGATAACTCCTCTTAGAACGAACTTCGACTAAAAGGCCTGGGAAACGAAATTTATTTTCCTCAAGAACAATCGCCTGATCACGATCAACGTTCTCTGCCACCGTCACAGGCGCGAACGAAGCAAGTTTTCTTCTTTGATAAAGATCAAGCAATGTTTTTGTCTTCATCTTTAAAACACCACTTAAAAATGAAAACAATTTCTCTTTATCTTTAATCTCTTGAGGAATAACCATGATGTCAAAAGATACAAGCGTATCCGCTAAAATAATCCCGTTGCGGTCAAAAATACGTCCTCGATTAGGCTCCACAGGAACAATACGGATACAATTATGAACGCTAAGGCTTTGATAATAGGATCCATGAACGATCTGAAGATACCCAAGCCCCAGGACAAGGACAGCGAAAAGGCACGTAATAATTATTTTAAGATTCTTAAGGCGCATTTTTTAAAACTTTCTAAGCAATAAGGCCCGACGATCGTTGTCATCGTAACCTCAGGAATGGCAACAACCCATAAAACATCTTTAAAATTAACTTCTGTAAAAAGAACTTGGATAAAATAAAGAATGAGAACATTAAGCAGGCTAAGGGTAAAGGCCAAAGCTAATTTTAAGGCCAAGGCCTCAATATGAAAAACATAACGTTTAATGAGAATAACAAGATAAGAGGACAAAATAAAGGCAAAGATGTGCGCACCAAAAATTCCAACGGCAAAACTATCCTTTAAAAGTCCTGCCACAACAGCAGCGAAGAGCCCTTGACGAACGCCAAAATAAAGATTTACAAAAACAATGAAAAGAATAAGGAGATTAGGCTTAAGCCAGTGCCCAAAAACATTAGAAATAATGATTTCAAGAAAAAAGAGTACAATGCATCCTGAAAGAATCCAAAGAATTTTTTTCATAGTAGAAAACAATTAAGGGATAAAGAATTATTCACGGCTCAAAATAACAAGCACTTCTTCAATCCGCGAAAGAGGCACCGCTGGCTTCACAAGACACTCAAGCGTAGGACTCGTAAAGCTTTCTTGAACACTAACGATCCTACCGACAAGTAAACCTTCAGGGAAAAAAGAGCTCAACTTTGATGTCACAATGTTATCTCCCTGTTCAACATCCGCTGTCACAGGAAGATATTGCATACGGCAACTCCCCCGCAGCGTTCCGGAAACCAATCCTTGCTCGCGCGTACGCTCGATGACAGCCGCAACGCTAAAACGAGGATCCGTAAGCAACGTTACTTTAGAAAGACGCTCCCCAACTTCAACGATTTTTCCCACAACCCCCAAAGGAGTCACGACGGGCATCCCCTGCCTTATCCCGCTCTTAAATCCTTTATCAATAATAAAGACAGCAGCCCAATTTGTTGGATCACGCATAACCACCCTCGCTGCTACCGATGCGAAAGAGACTGTTCTTTTAAAATCAAGAAGCGCGGCAAGACGATCGTTTTCTTTCGCCATCTGATCTTGATTCAAAAGACGCTGCTTAAGAGGATCGACTTCTTTTTTGAGCCTTTCGTAATTCGCGTATGTTTGGTGGTAAAAAAGAATCTTTTTCATTTCACGAAAAGGAAAAAGAACAACCTCCACAGGCCACGAGCTCGGGGCAACAACCTCTGCCTTAAAACGAACGAAAAGATTTTGATTAAAGAAAAGCAAGACAAACGGAAGGATAGCAATCAGCGCGTAGACTAAAATTTTCTTTGATACTTTAAACACTTGAACTCTCGCGATTAACGATCAAATCGAACAGGAATGACAAGGCCGCGTCGTAATCGAGCAGGCATGTCCAATGTCTGACCCGTCCCCAAAACAACAGCCGTTAAGGGATCATCAGCAATATGCACAGGAAGTCCTGTTTCTTCTGAAATTAATTTATCGAGGCCTCTGAGCATTGCTCCACCCCCAGCCATGACAATACCGCGATCGATCAAATCAGAAGCAAGCTCGGGAGGTGTGTGTTCGAGGGTCGTCTTCGCCGCCTCAACGATAGCTCGCACAGGCCCCTGGAGAGATTCACGAATTTCTACAGATGTAATTGAAATCGTTTTAGGCAATCCTGAGATCAAATCTCGCCCACGAACGTCCATGGTGAGCTCTTCTTCTAAAGGATAAGCTGAACCAATGCGAATTTTAATCTCTTCAGAGGTTCTCTCACCGATCATTAAATTGTAATTTTTTCCAAGATAATCAACAATGGCCTCATCCATCTCATCGCCGGCGATACGAATCGACTGCGCGCAGACGATCCCCCCCAAAGAAAGAACAGCCAACTCCGTTGTTCCTCCGCCAATATCAATAATCATGTTTCCTGCGGGATCTTCAACCGGGAGCCCTGCGCCAACGGCAGCGGCTTTAGGCTCTTCAATAAGATCTACCGAACGTGCACCAGCTCGCTCTGCGGAATCCTTGACAGCTCTTTTTTCAACTTCTGTAATACCTGAAGGGATCGCCACCACCATTGCAGGACGGACAAGAACCCGGCGACGATGAACCTTTTTGATAAAATAACGAAGCATGGCTTCCGTAATCTCAAAGTCAGAAATAACGCCATCTTTCATCGGACGCACAGCGATAATATTCCCAGGGGTTCGGCCTAACATGCGCTTGGCTTCTTCACCTACAGCAATAACCTGTCCGGTCTCTTTGTTCAAAGCCACAACCGATGGTTCGCAAAGAACAACCCCCTCGCCCTTAATATAAACGAGCGTCGTAGCTGTTCCTAAATCGATTCCCATATCATTTGAAAAAAGACCTAAAAAGTAATTAAAAAGCTTTTTGCCTGTTTTCCAGATTTTTTCCCACATGGTTAGCTCCTATTTAATAAGAATATTTATATAAATGATAACTAAAAACAAAAAGACTGTCAATGTTAAAGGTTTTTATCGCTTTCTTAGCCTTACGCCTATTTTGCCAATATCTGACAAGAATTCTGGATACGACTTTGCGACACACTCTATGTCTTTAACAGTAGCCCCTATTTTTAAACCTAAAACAGTAAAGGCCATGGCCAAGCGATGATCATGGTGGGGATCAAGAAGAACATTTTGCTTATAGCTAGGCTGCGGATCAATAATAAGTTCGTCTTTTTTTTCTTCGATCTTGGCTCCAACCTTTAAAAGCTCTTGACGCAAATCACTGATACGATCGGATTCTTTAGCTCTTGCATGCGCAATATCATAAAGCCTCATCCTTCCTTTGGCGAAAAGGCCTAAAACCGCCATAATCGGAACAAGATCGGGGCAATCTTTTAGGGAAAAACTTCCACCCTTTAAAACATAAGGGCCATTCACTTTTAAAGATTGCTTTTTCTTTTCAATCTTCACGCCCATTTTTCTAAGAAAGAAAAGGATTTGTCCGTCTGCCTGGATAAGCTTATCATCAAAAAATCCTTTTAAGACAAGACGCGATGAAGTGAGAGCGCCGGCTGCTAATAAAAAGGCAGCAAGCCCATAATCTGAAGGTACGATAAAATGCTTTAACCCTTTGAAGGTTTGACGCCCTTTAATAAAATAAAGTGCATCTGAGCGCTTGAAAATAGCAACCCCTGCTTTTTTCAAAACCTCGAGCGTCATCGCAATATACGGCCGCGAAACAATTGTTTTTCCAAGGATCTTTAAACGTGTGTCTTGCGCAAGTAAAGGGCATGCAATAAGCAAGGCTGAAATAAATTGCGAGCTTAAAGACCCGTCGATGGAAACATCTCCACCCCTTAAAGCTCCCTCCCCTAGCTTAATGGGAACTGTTTCTTGCGCGCCTTGCCCTTGAACATTTTTTCCCATCTTGCGCAAAGTGTACGTTAAAAATTTGTTAGGACGAGACTTGAGCGTGCCTTCTCCGCAAACTAAA
>JBAYLJ010000020.1:0-11462 GCA_041664145.1 Candidatus Omnitrophota bacterium
AAAACACAAAGAAGATGTTGAGTTTGTTTTAACGCCCAAAGACAATCGTCTTTATTTCTTAGTCCGAACTTCTTTGGATGAGGTCAAGCTTCTTTTGGAAAAGAAAGGATTTTCCTTTGATGTTATTTGCGCTGCAGGAAGGCCGGTCTTTAGTATTTCTAACGCTGAGGGCAAGCTTGGCCGTTTTGGCCTTGCAAAAGATGACCGCATTGCTTTTTCTCCAGATCATACCCATAGCCTCAAGAACGTTACGAAGATGATCTCTTTCATTCGAGAAATAGTAGAGAAGAAAATATCTTCATCTTTAGAAAGTAGCAATCATTTTTCACGATATAATAAAGATAATATCTGCCCTATCAATGGTTTAAAAGCTATCAAACCTCGTCCGTGGCTGGTGGGGGTTAGCTCCGTTGATAGGGCAGAAACGAATTTCCTCGATAACGAATTCAGTGGAATTCGTTACGTTCCGAGTTTCCTAAATAGGTATTTAGAAGAATTCGGAACGCCTCGACTTTCTTTCTGCGCATTTAGGGTAAGCCGAGGTGTGTCGATTCCCGCCAAAGAAAATTCAAGGAAAAACGACTCAGTTTCTTTGTCTTGGCCTTTTGCGGCAGTAAGCGCAAGCCCTCTTCTTATGCTTACATCTTGGCAAGCGGTCATGATCATTGCCGGAGGTTTACTCGTTGTCCGTTATTTAATTTTAAGAAGACAACGATATTTTGAAAGGTATGTTGAAAAAAGGCAGTCCATGGAAGATGACCTTATTTCAAAATGGGACGAAGAGGATCTTCTTGGCGTGGATGATGACATCGCAGGAGAGATCTTAGACAGTGCTTCAGAAAAGATTTATATTGTTGGCAATGCTGTTTCCTTAAAAAAGTTGAAAATTATTGTTTATTTTGAAAAAAATTCGGTCCTTGGGCATCACTATGTTCAAGCTCAGAATAAATATATAGCCGATTTAAGGGTTGATCAATTTTCCTTACGCCAGCTCAAAGCCTTTACCCCGCAACAATTAAAACAAGCTTTTAGAGATTTGGAAGAAGAAAATAAAATGGTCAGCTCTCCGATCCGTCGCATTGGTATCTTAACGGGCGGCGGGCCTGCCTCAGGACATAATGCCGTCATTTATGCAGCCCTTTTAGAAGCTCAAAAGCAAGGTATTGAATTGATCGCGATTTGGCAGGGATGGAAAGGGCTTATCAGCAATCCTTTGGTGAGCCAAGCTCGCGCGCTTACGCTTGAAGATGTTGAGCCTCATCGCTATGAGGGCGGCACCATGCTTGTAACAAGCCGTGAAAATCCTTATAAGAAAGAAAATGTTGAAAAAGGCTTGCCTGATATTCTCTGGAAAAATATTCAAGCGCTTGGCCTAGACGGCCTTCTTACTTTAGGCGGAGATGATACTAATTCTGTTTCTTTTAGATTACAGCAGGATCATCCAGAATTTCTTATTATTGGCCTTCCCAAGACCATGGATAACGATATTGATTTGCCTTATGGGGCGTCGACCTATGGATTTGATAGTTTTGTGCAGGCCTCTGCTAAACTTGTTCAAGGCGGTATTGTTGATGCGCGCTCGACGAATAGAATTCTCGTTGTTGAAAGCTTTGGACGTTCCGCGGGATTTGCGCCTCTACGTATCGGCGCGCTTGTCAAGGCAAGCCGTACACTGATCCCTGAAGAACATAATCTCGATCTAGAAAAACTTTTATCTGATCTATCTCTCTATCACAAAGAGCAAGGGTATGCGTCGGTCGTTGTTTCTGAGGGGGTCAAGATCCATCAAAGTTTTGCACGCAATGCGGATATTTTAGAACAAGCTTTTGCCAAGGATCCTGTTGCCAAGATCGCGTTTCATAATGTAACCGCTTTAGATTCTTTTGGCCATCCAAAATTAGAAAACGCGGGCTTGATCGTGGCCGCTGTATTAAAGTCTGGTCTCAAGGCAAGCATTAGCTTGGCAGGAAAACTTGATTATCTGGTGAGATCAGCGCCTATTTCAGAAACTGATCGCATGATGTGTGAGCTCGTTGGTCAGGCGGGTATCGAACGCCTTGTGAGGGGAGAACACGATGTTTTGCTTTATGTGGCTAACGGCAAGGTCGAGTCTTTAAAGCTAACGCCTAACCTTGGCGGACGAGCGGTTGATATTAACGGGAAAGACAAAGAAGAATTCTTAACAGCTAATCAAGCGCTCAAGGTTTCTAGCGTACTCGTCGAAAGGCCCTCTTTTATTTTATCCGACGAGAAAGCGCTTGCGTCATCCTCTTCTCTTTACAGCGATCTTTACAGATCTTGGAATTTTTATACCAGCTTGCTGAATTATCCCAAAGACTTAAAAATCGCCCGATCAAATAAGATGGATTTCCCGATGGCTTATGCGGGAAGTTATTATTTGTTGCTAGCTGCTCTTGGAGTCTCGCGGGAAAGCTTTGCTGCCATCGGCCTCGACAAGGTTCTTTGGAGCTTCTTTGCCTATAGCGGTTATACTCGATTTCCATTAGTTTATTATCAATATTGGAAATTTTCTAGCGTTCCCGTTTCGCTTGCCGCCATTGAAGAAACAATAAATAACCCTGAGGATGCGTTTCCTCTTTTTGAATCATGCCATAAGTCTTCTATTCAGTCTTCGCTCAAAAGTCTTGAGCAATATATTAAAGAGCTCAAAATGAATGATGAGAAGAAAGCTGCCCTAAGAACGCTTTTGATTAATATCGAAAAGCAATATCTTCGGGCCTATGTTGCCGAACGCAAGAGCAGCACTTTTTCAGAGCCGAAGTTTATTATTAATAATATATTTAATAAAAATGAAGAGGCCATCGCCTCATATGCCAATGGACTTGCTAAGGTTTTGGGTTATAGTACGAACGGCAAAACTAACCGAGAGGCCACATTACGTTTATTTCAGACATGGTTTCAGCTAATGGACAGTTTGGTTGACGCCCGTGAGGATTTCTTGATCGATAGGCCAAATTATTTCGTAAGCTTGGCCCGGTATCATTTTCCACAAGAATTTGAGGTTTTTTCTCAGCAGATTTATCTTAAAAGGATCGTTTCACCTTTTGCTCTAAAGACGCTCATGCCGCAAACATATCGCACCTGGGGGGCAACGGAAAGTAATTATCAAAAACAATTACGTCAAAATTCTTTTTTTATTATTTGGCCGCTGATCTTGGCATTTAAGGCGTACAATTTGCTTCATGCGCGAGAACTGCACAAGATAGCCAAGAATAAGGAAGGCGAGCCTTCCCTTGATGCGCAGATATTGAAAGCCATCGAAGAATCGCCGGAAAAACAAATACCTTTACGTAAAGTTTTTGAGATTATTTTGTATGGCACAAACGGTTATCATAATCAAACATATCTTTTTAAGGGGGATTGGTCACACCGCAAGCCTGAAGCATCTGCTCAAGGGATAGGTTCGCATCCGATGGCCTTGAGCCCGTATTATGGCCGGTCTCTTGAAGAGAAACTTTACCAGATGTGGAATGAAATGGATAAGCCAAGCGTATTTCATCTCGTTGATGTCAGAGGTGCAGGGACAGGGATGTTGCTGCGAGACATTATTGCTCAAGCATACGAAAAACATCCTGAATTCTGCCAAGCCTTGAAGCCCATTGTTATTAGCTATACCGATGATGACATGGCCGTACACACTTTTTTCCTTGATAGCAAGAAAAATCAATACCCCCCAAGCTATCCGCAAGTCATATTTATCAAAAGCAATCTTTCCAAAGACGGTTTTAATTTGCGGATTCCTCTTAAAGACAATAGCGTTCAGGGCGTTATTTTAAATTATGAAGTTACGGAAAGGCTCATTCCGGTATTGTTAGCGACAGCCGATCAGGGCAAAACCTTCCAGGAGCGATATGTCAGAGCGCAAGACAATGGTCTTGTTGAGACGCTAGGGAAGATTGACAGCAATGCCGATGAAGTCCAACAATATTTAAACACATCAAAGAGAAGCAAGAAATTACTTAAAGAAAATGTCAACGGAACATCCATTTTGATCAACGCGAATATTGCCTATGATACTTGGCAAAAAGAGATGAATAGAATTTTAGCGAACGGCTATATCTGGACCGTCGGTTGCATCGATATCGAAGAAACTGCTGACATTCCTGGCCTCCTGAGCACGCTTCGAAAAACCGGCCCCAAGGATTTTCGTTTCTCGTTTAACCCAGATGCTGTGGAGTTGATTGGAAAGATCTATGGATTTGAAACGATTTATAAAAGTTCCGAGTGGATCTTTTTTGACCGCAAGGAAGAATTAGCTTCCCTGGATCCTAGATTTTATGCGCTGTTACAAAAGAAAGATGTTTTACACACATTAACGCCGAAGCCTTCTTTTATTTTATCCGACGAGAAAGCGCTTGCGCGCGGGTCATCAAACATTGTCGCTAATAACACTTTTGCAGAGAAGCTTAATGCGATTTACACAACGACAAAACCTGTTGTGGCGGATATTTCCCTTGAAGCATTTTTGCCGGAACTTAATGATAGGGCTTGCCGATCTTTGGGAGCAGGGGGCTTAGGCTTTTTAACGGGAGAGACGTGGGGGGCTTATAGTAAGCTTAAGAATCTTGTTGCCTTTGGTGTCATGCCTTTATATGCCTTGGATAAACTAGACCAGTGGATTAACTGGGCCAAGGAAGAGAATATTTATCCTGTTGTCCTTGATGATGGAAAGCCATTAAGCCTTGATGTAAATTTTAATTCTAAAACTTATACAGCTCACATTTTTTGGGTTAACCGTAACGGGACATTGGTCTTTTTAATCCGTTGCCCGGAGATTTTTACAAGGCTTTATAAGGGTGGCGATGAGCAGACACGCTACTATGGATTTTTAGCCCGTAGTTTTGTCGAGCTCATGAAAAGACTTAACATTTCTCCAGCGCTCGCTAGGTTGAACGAGCCTCAGCTTGTCTTTGTGGCTACAGCAATTGAAAACGATCGCGCTTGGTTTAAGGATAATGGACAAGGGGAAAGAAGTCTTTTTGAAAAGACAAAGATCGTGATGACCACACATACGCCGGAAGCTGCGGCGTTGCCGTATTGGGAGCGAAATCATATTTGTCAGGTTGTTGGCGAAGATTTGGTGCGCTGGGAAATTGTTTTAGGAGGTAAAGATGGACGCATTGTCAATGCGGCGATCGGATTAGCTCGACTCGCTGATGCAATCAACGGCGTAGCTCAAGAACATGCGGAAGTGACCAAGATCGCTGTCTTGCCGGAATTTAAAGACAAAATTGTTGGTATTGTGAATGGTTCTGATCCGTGGTTGTGGGCATGCGATGATTTGCGAACGCTTTTAACTGAAAAAGGCATAAAAAATATTACAGGCGAAGATCTTTTTGCAATGCGCCATCAACAGAAATATGTCCTTAATACTTATTTACAAGATAACTTTGGATTTTCTTTTAATGATCCTGCGCGTCCTTTGATCGGTCTTATCCGTCGGCTTGTACCGTATAAAGAACAAGGGATCTTAATTCTTGGATATCACGATGAGTGGGATAAATTTCTTCATCGAAAATATATTGAATGGGTCACTGGGGATCGAGACCGTTTTTATGAAATACCTTGGGAAGGTAAATCTATACTGAAACAAGGCTTAGGAACTAATCTTTTGGTCGGTGGTGATACTTATTATGGTGACGGAGCTGTGTGGGTTAGGCTTTTCAAAGAACTTGCTCAAGATCCTTTATTAAAAGGAAAATTTTTGTTTGTGGAAAAAAGCGGTATTGAGATTATGAGAAAAGCCGTCAACGCAACTGATGTCTGGGTGAGCATGCCGCGCTGTACACGTGAGGCCTGTGGGACAAGCGATCAGCGCGTGGCTTTGACAGGTGGGTATAATATTGCAACAGCAACCGGTGGCCCATTAGAATATATTCTTCATCGGCAAAACGGATGGCTCATGGATCCATTTAAGGGCTGGGACTTGGTGCGTGTAGTTCGCGGATTTGATTATCAAGATCCATGGTTTCTTCAAGAATATCATAAGCAGGCGCAGATTCTTTTAGGCCGTTATCTTGAAGAAGCCATGAATCGTTATTATCGCTATATAGATGATGGTGATACACAATGGACACAGGGCTTAAAAGATTCTATGGACGAGGCATACAAAAAAGTTTCTATTCATGTCATGGCGCGAAAATATGAAATCCTCTTCCTTAATGTTCTTAGCGGTAAAGGCGTTGAGGGATTTAAAGAAGAGATGGCGAAATTTAGCTCTTCTAGCCTTGAGGTCGCTGTTCGAACCTTAAAGAATTTATCTGGCATCGTGATCGATCTTAAAAATCAAACCATCAACGGCATGGCGATGAACAATTTTATCGAAAGCCATGGGCTTTATTGTAACTTGTTGCCCTTAGAAGGGGAAAGGCTTTATCGAGAGCAGGAACAGGCCGCCACGCTGCAAAAGATTTACACAGATCCTCGGACATCCAAAAAAGATATGAGGATGTTTATCTTGAGCGTCGCCAGGGATCTTGGGCTTGAAGAAGAAACAGCCAACAAGCTTGATACAAGTAATAAAAGCAAGAGCGCCCATCTTCCTTTAGTTTATTGGGCTCTTAGGAATTTTTCTGTGAGAGCTAAGCGCGCGCGTCAGATGGAAAAGCAAAAACTTTTTGCCACCATTGACCTTTCAGACAAGAGAATCCAAGACCTGCCGTTATTTGTTGTGGGACAAAATGGACAATTTTTGCGTGAATATTTGTATTGGATGGCCAATCCTACACAGGCGCCCCCAGAAGAATATTTTCAAGCGCGTAAGGTTTCCCTTTTGGAGTATTCACCAAAAATTCCGCAGCAACTCACCATTTACCTTCAGAATTCTTCACCCCTGTTAATAAAGATCGAAAATATTATTTCTACGTGGAAATACTTGGTTGAAAGCAATGCTCTTTCCGGGCTTTTAGCGCAATACGCGAGCGGCACGACAACAAAAAATATCCGCAAAGCTTCTTTTAAGCGAGACCTTAAAGCTTTGATTGAAAGCTATGAAACGCTTGGAGCTGAAGCAAAAGAGTGCGCACAGCAATTAACGACGCTTTATACCGAAGAGGGCAAGATCGTTGTTGTCTATGGCCGATATCCCAATGCATTTGTTGTGCGTATCGCCAGAATCGATTTTGTTGATTACATGACGGATACGCCCAGGACAACATCATTTTTTAGCCGTGATATTTCCGTGCGCGTTGATGTTATTCAAGATCAAAAAGAAGTCCAGCATATCCAGGAAGAGCTTACAACGTATAGCCAGCATCCTATTTTGTATAGCCTCATGCAGACCTTTGCCGGGTATGATATTTTTGCCATCGAAGAGAAAATGCAGCAGGCTCGCCGCATTTATCAAATGCCTAGCACCTCTGATAATGTTCGCAAAGAAATTCTTCGTCTTTTTGTCGCGCTTTTAGCCAAAGACAACATGTGGCAAGTACAGCAGAAAGCCCAAGGCATTCTCAACCATATTTTTAGCTTAAGGCCTTTGGATTTCCCCCAAGCAGCGGATGTCCAAATTACTTATCCGGGACAAGCTGTTAGCGTAGAGCCGATCTTGATCAGCGTTGGCTTTAATCCTTTTAACGAAAAGAAAAAGCTTAAGGCCTTGCGCGCACAACTCGTGGTTTATCAGACCAAGGATCAGCAGTCTTCTTGCTTTCGCCTTGAAGTGACGGCGCAGAGCGCTCATCAAGTCCGTTTAGAAATTAAGAACACTGAAAAGATCGTTGCTCAAGAAGGATATATCCATACGGCTGTGCGTTTAGCACGTGGACGCACGCAGGCGTTACGTTATATTGCTTTGCCAGAGGCAAATCGTACTTTTATCATCCAGTCGGATGTCTCGGGTACAAAGATTTACCAGCTATGGCCAAATTATATGAGTGTTTATTGTGACAAAAACGGAGCCTATCATCACGACGGAAAAGTAGAGCGTGCCTCTGACGGGCGACCTGTCTTTGGTCATTTTAAGATGGTTGAAGCGCTTCTCCCGCAACTAAAATCGCAGGGCTATACCCATATTTACGTGATGGGTATTTATCAGTTGGAGCGTCCGGAAAATATCAAAGGACAGGCTGGTCCTGATGCGTCTTTGTTCTCGCCGTATAGCTGGGTGATCAGCCGCGAGGCAGGCGGAGAAGAGGCGTTTCGCTTGATGGTCGCTAAAGCCAACGAACTTGGTGTTGGTATCCTTGTTGATGTGATCCCGCATTTAAATCAAAATTCTCGCGAGCTTCCTGAATGGGCTATGGTTAAAGCTTATGGACCACAAGGCCAGATCATCCGACGACTTGCCACTGATGGCGGCGTGAATCATGAAGACGGAAGCCCTGTTGAGTGGCATGATTCTGTGGCGTTAAACTTCCGCGACAAACGTGTTTTGGATGCGTACGTGAGACTTATTTTACGACTTGCCCAGATGGGTGTTGCAGGTATCCGCGGCGATGTTTTTCATAATTACGGCAATGCCTTACCGACCTCAGAAAATTTGCAAGGGAGAGAAAGATTATTTGGCTATGTCACAAGCTGGCAGCGCGCGGAAAATGGCGGATTCAGGATTGTTAATCAATGGCGTAATGATCAAGCCAACCCTTTATTAACCTATTTGGTGGCTGAAACCATTTTGCACTATCCACAATTTATTTTTATTGGTGAAAATTATAGCCGTTATGATCAACTGATCAAGTCCGGCGTCATTCCGATGAATTCTGGAACCCATGATGATCTCGAGAAAGTTATTACTGAAGACCATGCCGCACGCGATATTTTAAACGGCCACTTTTATTGGTTATTTAACGCTCTGCCTCGCGGAGGACAAGTTGTGACAGCGCTTGAAACGCATGATTACTATCGCATTATGGATCGCTGGCAGAACTATGGCCCTTACCGAATCAAGGCAGCGCTTTGGACATGGCTTGCGACGCTCAAAGGCGCCCTCCTTGTCTTTAATGGACAAGAAAGGGGAGAAGCGCATCGTATCCGCATTGATAATTGGAGTGAGCATCATTATGCGGAAGCAGATCGTCAACGTTATTACGCCCTCAAGGAATTTGAGCGCATTAATCATGTAACCTACGAGCAGTATTGGCAACGTCTTTTTGATTTTTATGAAGATCATAAAGAGCTTTATAGCCATGAGGCAAAGACATATCTTTTGAACGTTTCTCACGATCGTGTCTTGGCTTTTGCCCGTTATACAAGAAACAAGAACGTTATCTTTGTGATGAACACAAGCTGGCATTTGGCACGTATCACCGTTAATTTGTCTGAGGTTTTTAGAGATTTAAGTATTGAAGATAACGAGCATAAAATTTATCGTGTTTTAAATCTGGAAAATGGGGAAGAAGAAACTTCTTCCGGCCATGGCCTTTTTCTCCATGGCATTGATATGCGCCTTAAAGCCTATGAGGTAGCTGTTTTAACCCTCGAGGATGTTACAGATAAGCCTGGCGCTGAAGAAGCCTTGGTCAAAGATTCTTTTGCTCGCTATGAAAACCAGCCTTTTGTGTACCGCACAAAAGATAATTATGCTTCACGCTGGATACAACAAGCCTTGCACGAGAGGGACGAAGCGATGTTTGTCGAGCGCTTTTCCTTTTTAGCAAAATTAACTGATGGCGAAGATCAGTACAAGGATCTTTGGCCGTGCGATTTGACAATGATGATGCATGAGTTGACCCGCGATAGCGAAGAGCTTCGCGCCTTAGTAAAGAAAATGCTTCAAGGCCTTGTTGAGACAAGCCAAGAAGCGGTTGTTTATGATGTGACGGCTAAAGTTTTACGCTGGATCGATATCGGGGTTGTTGTTGATGTGTCGCCGGAAGTTGCCCCTTTCTCCAAAGGCGGCGGGCTTGCTAATGTGCCTGGGCAGAAGGCAGAAGAATTTGTAAAGTCAGGGCTGAAGGTTTATATCGTTAGTCCTTTGTATGCTTATAAAGAAGATGAGAAGACGCTAGAGCGCACATATATTAAGGATGAGACGATCAGAAAATTTGATATTCATTACGTGAACGTTGTTCCGCAAATTTATATGGGGCGTCACGGATATGTTGCGGCAGCTGTCGCGTATACGCGCAAGGGTGGAGTTAATTATCTGTTTTTGGATAATCCTAGCTTTTCTGATGCGCTTTACGGTCAGCTGCGCGGTAACACGATGGACAAAAGAGAGCGTGTTACCAAAGAGCACGAACAGCTTCGTGCGATCTTCCTTTCTTTGGGTGCCTTGGAAGCGATCAAGCAAATCGATATTCATCCCTCCTTTATTGTCGGTAACGATTGGATGTGCGCGCCCTTAATGGCGCATCTTAATTGCGAGGCTTCTCTTTACCGCCACGATCCTCATTTTGCGCGGACAGCAACGATCTTTTTTGTGCACAACAATGGCCAAGATTATCAATTTAAACTTGAACATAATCAAAATGGCGTTGAGCTTTTAGACAATTTAGGATTGCCGAGCAAAGATTATGCATGGTTTTTGGATCCTCATCATTCTGAGTTGATGAATTTTACAGCTGCCGCGATTCGCCATGCGCATTTTGTCGGGACCGTGAGCCCGGGACAAAAGGATGACTTCTTAAGATCTGACAACAAAGGCGGCGGAGAAGGCTTGCGTCATCTCTTTCTTGAGAAAGATGCTCAAGGGCGATTGTTTGCCATCACAAACGGTATTCCTCTCGAGGTCCGCCAAAAGGCTTGGCTGGGATTTTCCTTCAAGGAAATTAACCGCCATGACCCTGCAGCTGTTAAAGAAGCTTTGGATAAGATCAAAGATCTTCAAAAAGAAGCGCGTCAAAAGATCGCAACCCAGCATCCTGACTTTTTCCCTTTTTCTAACGGGACTTCACCTTATCTAACAGATGAGCAGTATTTTGTTGTGACCATGGTCACGCGTATCACCGAGCAAAAAGGCGTGCAGTATGTGGCCTCCTTTGTGCGTCAAGCTATCCATTCGGGTAAAAAAGTTATGTTTTTATTTGTGGGGGCAGGGGATGGGCGCTTGATGGATGAGTTGAAAGCTCTCGCGCGAGAATTTCCAGGCCTTGTGGGCTATCCTGGAAGATTTGTTTCCGATCAGGAGCCCATTTATTACCATATGTATTTGGCAGGAGATCTCTACCTTGCTTTTTCAGCATGGGAACCGGGTGGGATCTCTCCGATGGAGGCCCTGGCCTTTTTAACAGCTGTTTTAGCGTCGGATAAGCAGGGGCACAAATCAACTGTGAAGTCTCTTTATGTTGCTGCCTTAAAAGATCTTTTAGGCGTAGAGGCAGACGAGGCTAATGTTAATGGTGCACGTTTCCCCATCGATGACTGGAATTTTGATAACACGGTGAACAATGCCTACCAAGCCTTTGAGGTGTTATTTGCGGCCTGGGAAAATCGTTTCGTTGATAACAAATGGGATGCAATTTTAGAGAACGCCTTTTTCTCTGACAACAGCTGGGAGCGCG
>JBAYLJ010000021.1:0-11394 GCA_041664145.1 Candidatus Omnitrophota bacterium
AATCAGTATGCTCGCGTGATGATTTCTGTTCCGACGAAGCTTTCGGTCGATCAAAAGAAACTTCTGGAAGATTATATGCGTATCAGCGGAGAAGACGCAGGGAATAACAGCGCATCTTTTACTGATAAGATAAAAAAAGTATTTAAATAAGAGTTTATTTATCTTCGATGGCAGCATCGAAGTAAATTCGCTCAACAAATTTATGTTCACAAACGTTCCATAAACTTGGAGCTCATTTATGCCTACCTATGATTACGAATGTTCATCCTGCAAACATGCTTTCGAAGCTTTTCAGTCTATGACAGAGAAACATCTGAAGAAATGTCCGAAATGCCACAAATCTTCTTTGCAGCGCCTTATAGGGGCTGGGAGCGGAATTATTTTTAAAGGAAGTGGTTTTTATCAGACCGATTACAAGAATAAAGCAAGTTCCAACAAAGAATCCAGCAAAGAAAGTCCAAGCTCTCATTCGTGTTCAGACGGATGTCCGCATAAAAGTTGTCCTAGCAACCCTTCTGGCGCTTCAAAGTAGAAAATAGGCGTTTGAGGCCTTAAAAAGAGCCATGATGAAATTCTTGAGATTTTGGTTTCCTGTTATTTCTTATTCTGCTATGATTTTTTATGTCTCGGGGTTATCGAATCTTGATATTGGGTTTGGTATTAGCTATTTTGATAAGTTTTTGCATGTTGGGGAATACGCGATCTTAGGTTTTTTGTTTGCGCGGGCCCTCAAGGGTACACGAAAGACAATATCTTTTCCCGAGGTGATGGGCATAACCCTTTTGTTCATTAGTATTTTTGGTATAGCCGATGAGTGGCACCAGATGCTTGTTCCTGGGCGCGATGCTAGCAGCGCGGATGTCTTATCAGATGGCGTTGGGGGAATGCTTGGAAGTTTTCTCTATTTAACCATTAGGAAGCGTATAAAACCATGGCACAAATAAGACCGTTTAAGGCTGTTTACTATAATCAGGAAAAGATTGAGAATATGTCCCAGGTGGTTTGCCCTCCTTATGATGTTATCTCACCTAAAGATCAGTCTGCCTTCTATCAGCTGAATCCCTACAATTATATTCGTATCTTGTTAGGGATGGAAAAGTCAACAGATAATGCCCGTGATAATAAATATACGCGATCAAAAAAAACTTTTACTGAATGGCTTGCAAAGAACATTTTTATTCAAGATCCTGATCCTTGTTTATATATTTATAAGCAAGAATATAAAGTTTTTGGTCAAAAAAAGGCTCGCGTTGGCTTTTTAGGGCTCATGCATCTTCACGATAAGGAACAGGCAAAGATCTTTCCGCACGAAAATACCCATATGGCGGCTAAGGTTGACCGTTTGCGTCTTTTGCGTAACGCCAAGGCCAGTCTTTGTCCCATTTTTGTTTGTTATTCTGATCGATATAAAAGAATTGATGCTATTTTTCAAGATTATATCAGTCAGGAATCTCCTTTTATTGATGTGACGGATCAGGATAACGTTCGTCATTTTTTGTGGCGCATGGAAAAGCCTGATCTTATTGAACAGGTAAGAGAATTGATGGCGGATCAAGCGTTGTTTATTGCTGATGGCCATCATCGCTACGAAGTGGCCGTTGAGTATCGCAAGCTTAGACTTCAGGGTAAGAAACGCTCGACAGGCAAAGAACCTTTTAATTATATTATGACTTATTTTACAAATCTTGAATCGAAGGATCTTGTTATCCTTCCGATTCATCGTGTGGTTAAGAAATTACCTAAGGATCTTGAGTTCTTAGAAGAATTCTTTAGAGTTGATCGTGTCCGTAATATTGATGAGCTTAAAATCCTTTTAGCAAGAGCTGGTAAAAATGAAAATGCCTTTGGTTTGTATACACGTGATGCGATCAAATTGTTGAGGCTGAAGAACAAGGCGTTGATCGATCAGCATATTCATGAGGGTAGCAAAGATTATCGAAGCCTCGATGCAACGATTTTAAAATATTTTATTTTTGATCGTGTTAAGATCGCGAGCGAGGATATCATTTATAAAAAAGATTTAAAAGAAGCCGTCGATATGGTTGACACTCATCAAGCGGCAGCCTGTTTTATTTTAAATTCTATTCACGTCGATCAGCTCAAAGCCGTGGCCTTGAACGGCGAACGTATGCCACCGAAAACAACATATTTTTATCCTAAGGTATTATCGGGTCTTACTGTCTATAATATGGATGAGTAGAAGGATAGGTTTTTTCTATGGCACTCTTTGGAAAAGAAAAATATACCCTCGTTAAGGTACGCAAGAAGCTTATCCCAGACGGTTTGTGGGTCCAGTGCCCAGAATGTCAGTCTCCGCATTATAAAAAGATATTAAAAGATAACTTAAATGTCTGTCCGAAATGCGCTTATCATCTTTCGCTGACAGCTCCTGAGCGCGTTGATCTTATGGCTGACCCAGGAACCTTTGAAGAGCATGATGCCAACCTTACCTCTGTTGATCCTTTGAAATTTGAAGGGCCTAAGACGTATCAAGAAAAACTCAAAGGGGATCAGGATGCGACAGGACTTACTGATGCTGTGATTACGGGAATAGGGAAGGTCAATGGTGTCGACGTTGCCCTTGCCGTTACAGATTCGCGTTTTATTATGGGATCAATGGGGTCTGTGGTGGGAGAGAGAATTACGCGCATTATTGAGTATGGGACTAGCCATCGCTTGCCGGTTGTTATTATTTCTGGATCGGGGGGTGGCGCGCGCATGTACGAAGGGATGTTCTCTTTGATGCAGATGGCCAAGACATGTGCCGCTTTGGGCCGCCATCATAAAGCAGGCCTGCTTCATATTTCTGTTTTAACAAATCCAACGATGGCTGGGATCATGGCATCGTTTGCTGGCGTGGGAGATGTGATTATCGCTGAACCAAGAGCCTTGATCGGGTTTGCTGGTCCTCGCGTCATTGAGCAGACTATTCGTCAAAAGCTTCCAGAGGGCTTCCAGAGATCCGAATTTCTTTTAGATCATGGATTGATTGATATGATTGTTGAGCGCAAAGATCTCAAAGAAACGATTTCCAAGATTATTCGTTATACGCAGAAAAGCTAGGGATTGATCATTCGATAAAGATTTCCCCTTGTCGCTTAAGGGTATTTTGCTATAATAGGGACTCATCATTAAAAAAGACAGCTTTTCTTATGGCACAAATCATACTCAAAGACGTTAATAAGGTTTATCAAGGTGGCGTAAAGGCTGTCAAAGATATTAATATTTCTATCAAGGATAATGAATTCCTCGTCCTTGTAGGTCCTTCGGGTTGCGGGAAGTCTACGACGTTACGCATGATCGCTGGCCTCGAAGAAGTCTCCCAGGGTACCATTCAGATCGATAACCGTATTGTCAACGATGTTCCAGCCAAAAATCGTGATATTGCCATGGTCTTTCAAAATTATGCGCTTTATCCGCATATGACGGTTTTTGAGAACATGTCTTTTGGCCTTAGGCTCAGAAGATATCCTAAGGAGGAAATTCAAAGACGTGTTCATGAGGCTGCAGAGATCTTGAATATCAAGCATCTTTTTACTCGACGTCCGCGCGAACTTTCCGGTGGTGAGCGTCAGCGCGTTGCCGTTGGACGTGCCATTGTCAGGAAACCAAAAGTCTTTCTGTTCGATGAACCTTTAAGTAATCTTGATGCTAAGATGCGTGTTCAGATGCGCACAGAAATTCATAAATTACGTTTACGCCTGCAGACGACCTTTGTGTATGTTACACACGATCAAACTGAGGCTATGACTTTAGGCGATCGCATCGCGGTGATGAAAGATGGCCTTGTTTTGCAATGCGCAGACCCGATGACGATCTATGACCATCCTGCGAATAAATTTGTTGCCGGGTTTATTGGTTTTCCTCCCATTAATATTATGCAGGGAAAAATCATTCGGCGTAGTACAAAATTATATTTTGACGAAGGTAATTTTCAGGTTAAGATTGTCGATCGCATGAATCAGGTTTTAACTTCCTATGAGGGCAAGGAAGTGACTTTTGGTGTTCGCGCCGAGGATGTTTATGATAAGCTTTTCGTTTCTGAATCGTCACCAGACAACACGATCAATGCGGTTTGTGAAGTTGTCGAGCCCTTGGGATCAGAAGTGTATTTATATCTAAACACAGGTCGACATAATTTCATTGCACGTGTTGGTGCGCATAACCGTCCAGAGGTTAATCGTGAAATGAGTTTAGTGTTTGATATGAATAAGGTGCATTTCTTTGACCCAAAAACAGAAAAAACTATTATTTAATAAATATTTCCTGCCCATAACTATTCTTTTAGTTTTGTTGGCTGGTTTTTTTATCTACGCGAGTAAAGTCGATGCGCGTATTTTCGTTCTCCTCGTTTTTCTTCAAATCGTTTCCCTGCCTTTTTTAATATATTTTCGTTCTTTTCTTGAAAATGAATTCACGTCAATCAAACTTAAGAAAGAAGAGTATTTTGAGCAAGTTAATCTTCTCAGCCTTGATATTGAAAAAGAAAATTTAGCCCAACATTCTCTTTTTGAGCGCATCGAAGCTTATTCGAAGCTTAAAAGCTTAGCTGAGAAATTGAGCCTTTGCTCTAGCTGTGCTGAGGCGGCAGGAATTTTAACAGAAAGAACCGATGAGCTTTTTGGCCGACATGATGCAACAACTATTCTTTATCTTTTTCATCCGAAGACGGGTCAACTAGGGCTTGTGGCAGCGATGAAATCCGGCGTGAAGGCTGATATTCGACACAAGAAGGGAGATGCCTTTGATCATTGGATCATTAAAAATTTAAAATCATTGTTAATTGAGAATATAAAAAATGATTTTCGTTTTGATGCAGAAAAAAGTGCTTTGCAAGAAGAAGAGCGACTGAAGTCTTCTCTCATTGCCGTTCCTTTAACGGTCGGCAATAAAGTTTTAGGGATTTTGCGTGTTGATAGCCCTGATGAGAATCGTTTTGCTGTAGATGATTTGCGTTTTCTTTCGCGGATTGCAGATTTAGGGGCTGTCGCTCTTGAAAGCTCCCAGCTTTATGAGCATATCCAGGATTTAGCGATTAAAGACAGCTTAACGGGTCTTTATTTACGTCGATACTTAATGGATCGCCTGATCGAAGAGCTTCCGCGTCAGCTTAGGCGAAAGAAAGATTTATCTTTTTTGATGATGGACTTAGATCATTTTAAAGATTATAACGATCGTTTTGGACATGTGGCTGGCGATATTGTTTTGAGGAAATTAAGCGAAATTCTTGATAAGAATTTTAAGAAACCCGGTAACATTATCTGTCGTTATGGTGGCGAAGAATTCGCCGTGATGCTTCCGGATTGTTCTAAGGAAGAAGCGCACCAGCTCGCGGAGGATTTTCGCAAAGATGTGGAACGAACAGAGGTTGTTCTACGTCGGGAAAAGACGAGTGTCACGATTTCTGTAGGGATTGCAAGCTTTCCTTTAGAGGCACAGATCAAAGAAGAGCTCATTCATAAGGCTGATCAGGCGCTTTATCAAGCAAAACGCAAAGGAAGAAACAGGGTATGCTAAGTGCCGTCATTTTTTTAGCTTTTATTTTTGTTATTCTGCTTTTTTATGTTGTCCGCAAGATGACCCTTGAAAGTCGCGATCAACAGCTTGACCAGCTTTATGCGATTCGTAAAAATGTTGAAGAGCTGATGAATCAGAAAAATGAAGTCGTTAAGCAAAAAGAAGTCATGACCAAAAAGGTTGAAGATATTGTTACCCTTTATGATATGACAAGGGAAATTACAAAGAAGTCGCATGAGCAAGAAGCCTTTGATGTTTTCCGCTCAACGTTAAAAGCCAATGTTTCTTTTGATGATTGCAGGCTCATTCAAGCGGAAGGTGACCGTCGTAAGCAAAACATGGATCCCAAGGAGTATCTTATCTTTCCTATCAAGGGACATCAAAGTATTCTTGGGCATATTGGGATCAAGGGATTGTCTGATCATGATAAAGATAAATTTATTATCTTAGCTCATCAGTTTGCGCTCGCCTTGCAGCGCGTTAAACTTTATCAAGAAGTTGAGCAGTCTGCCATTACCGACAGCCTTACTGGTGCGCATACGAGGCGTTACCTGATGGAGCGGCTTGAAGAAGAGATCGAGCGATCAGAGATGCGTAAGATGTCTTTGTCACTTTTGATGATCGATGTTGATCATTTTAAAGGCGTTAATGATAAGCACGGACATTTGGTGGGCGATCATGTTTTGCGATCGATCAATTTGATGATCGAAGAGAATATTCGCGAGATTGATTACGTAGGAAGATATGGGGGCGAAGAGTTTTGCGTTGTTTTACCCGAGACTGATTCTGAAGGAGGCTTTTTTGTTGCAGAACGTATTCGTAAAGCTATTGAAGAAACAGGCGTTGATGCTTATGATACAAAGCTGAAAGTGACTGTTAGTATTGGGATTGCAAGTTTTCCGTATGATGCCAAGAAATCTTTAGAGCTTATCGATAAAGCCGATTGGGCTCTTTATCGCTCAAAGAAGCGTGGCCGAAACTGTGTTACCCCTTTTGGAAGCTATGACGAAAAAGCTTCCCAATAAGTGATATTCATATTAATATATCTATTAATATTCATGACTTTTTTCTTTAATCCCGTTTGGCAAAATAATCTCAGGTTTTGTTAAATTGTTACATTTTCTTGAACAGGTTCTTTTTTTCAGGTAAAATAAATTCTCTATGAATCACTATGTTATCGGCATTGATATCGGCGGTACAAATATAAAGATAGGCTTGGTTGACAAAAAAGGCTTTGTCCGCGCAAGAGGGCATTTGTCTACGAAGCATTTTATTCACAGCAAAACAAAGCTTATTGAGGCTATTGTTTTAGGCTGTCAGGATATCCTAAAAAAATATGGGATAAAAAAATCTCAAGTCTCTGGCATCGGCATTGGATTGCCCGGCCTTGTGAATACGAAAAAAAGTTTAGTTTATTCTTTGACCAATATTCCAGGATGGAAAAATGTTCCGCTAAAGAAGATCATTGAAAAGGAAATAAAAATCCCTACTTTTATTGATAATGATGTTAATGTTATGACCTTGGCCGAATGGAAATATGGAGCAGGGCGAGGGATGAAAAATATGGTTTGCATTACGATCGGAACAGGCTTAGGTGGCGGGCTGGTTATTAATAATCAGCTTTATCGAGGCGAAGGATTTGCTGCTGGCGAGCTTGGCCATATTCCTATTAATGAAAAAGGACAAAAATGTAATTGTGGAGGATGGGGTTGCCTGGAAACGTATGCAGGGAATCGGTATCTTAATGTTCGCGCTAAAAATATTTTTCATAAAAAGATTACCTTAGAAGAGATCACGTGCAAGGCAAGCCTTGGAGAAAAAAAAGCGATTGTATTCTGGAAAGAAGTTGCTGAGCATATTGGTAATGGCCTTACGGGTGTTGTGAACGTTCTTAATCCAAGCTGCATTGTTATCGGCGGCGGGATCGCTAAGGCGCATCAGCATATGTTCCAAATAATTCGATTGACGATCAAGAAGCGTGCGATGCATGTTCAGGGCAAGATGGTTCGTATCGTAAAATCAAGGCTTGGAAGCGATGCCGGAATTATTGGTACGCGCGTCTTGGTCAAGGAAATGCTTGGCAAAAATGGATAAAAAATTTTTCACGTTTATTTTTACTGTTTTCTTTTTTTATTTTTTAAGCATTAGTTTTCTTTGGGCGCAGGAATCTAAAGAGTCCGTCGTTGCTTCTAATGCTGTGGAGACAACGATTGTCGATCAGGAGATGAGTCTCGCGCCTCAAGCCACAGATCAGCCAGCAATAGATCAAGAAGTGACCCTTCCCTTAGCTGACCCAAAAGAACTTATTGCCGATAAAAAACAGCAAGATACTAGCGTAAAAGAAAATCCCCCTTCTTTAACGGTAACAGATAGCAGTGAATCCTCTATTCAGCCTGTTGAAATTGACGGCGATAATGTCGAATTTATGCAAGAAGAAAATAAGCTTGTGATCGATGGCAATGTTTCTATTGTAAAAGGCGACACAATTCTTCGCGCTGATCATATTGAATATTCCCAGGTGGCTAAATTAGCGACCGCCACGGGTCATGTAGTCTTGATACATCCACAGGGAGAAATTCGAGGGGATAGCCTCACATTTAATTTTGAGAAAATGACAGGTGATTTTCAAGGCGCAACCATTATTACCAAGCCCTATTATGGCAAGAGTGAATTTATATCAAAGGTGGGAGAAAATAAGATTGAGATGACACGTGGTTATATTACGACTTGTGACTTGGATAAACCTCATTACAAAATGTATGCGAAAAAAGTCACGATGTATCCTGGAGACAAGATGCAGGCTAAAAGCGTTCGTATGGTTGTTGGAAAAATGCCTTTATTTTACCTTCCTTCATTTACGCAGAAGATCGACGGTAAAAAGCCTATTGTGACATATACCCCTGGTTACGATAAAGATTGGGGACCATTTCTTTTAACCACATGGAGTTATTATTTTAATGAAAATTTCAAAGGGAAACTTCATCTTGATTACCGTGAAATGAAGGATTTTGCAAGTGGTGCTGATGTTGATTATAAGATCCCAGGATTCGGCAATGGCCTTTTTAAGTTTTATTATATGGATGAACGCACGATATCCACGCATCTTTGGGAACCCAAGGTGGAGAAAGCCACATGGCGCGAGCGTTATAAGATCGAATGGCGTCATAAATGGCAGATCGATAATACCACTCAATTTATTTCGCAATATTATAAATTAAGCGACAGTACTTTTCTTAATGATTATTTTCCGCGAGAAAACGAACGAGACCAGACACCTGAGACATATTTTTTGTTTACTAAGAACTTGAATAATGCAACGCTCAGTTTCCGCATGGATAAGCGGGTGAATCGTTTCGTTTCAAGCGTTGAGCGTTTGCCGGAAATCGGCTACAGTTTAAGCAATCAGCAAATTGCAGGGTCAAATTTTTACCTTCAAAGCAGTAATTTATTTTCCCATTTAACGCTTCCTAATGCCTCACCGACAGAGGTCAGGCTTCATACGACACGCCTAGATTCGCAAAATCGTATTTCTTATCCTACCAAGGTAGGCTTTGTTGAAATCACGCCATTTGTTGGCCAGCGAGAAACATTTTATACAAGGACCAAAGAACCTTCTCGCTATAATATTGTTCGAAGTATTTTTGAAACAGGTGCCAGCTTGAGTACAAAGTTTTATAAGACTTTTGATGTGGAGGGGGATTTTTGGGGGATGAAGATCAACAAGATAAGACATATCATTAACCCTATGGTGGAGTATAAGTATACACATAACCCAAGCTTTCCAGCAGAAAAGCTTGATGTCTTTGATAGCGGTATTGATTCTTTGACGCGAGGCCACAAAATTGATTTCTCGTTAGAAAACAGGTTTCAAACCAAACGCGATAATAAAAATGTGGATTTGTTGCGCATTCTGGCTAAAACGGATTTTCTTTTAAAAGAAGATGTGGGCAAGGGTAGCTTTAACACGGTTACCTCTGATATTGAATTTCGTCCTGTTGATTGGCTTACTTTTCATAGCGACACTTCTTATAGTGCTCAGGAATCACGACTAACATCGGCCAATTTTGAAATTTATATCAATCAAGGAAAAAAATGGACTTTAAATTTTGGCAAGCGTTATCAAGCAGATGTTGATGATCAAATCACTGCGGATTTGACTTATGTTTTGAATCCTAAATGGAAGATCAGGTTTTACGACCGTTTTGATATTGGCGGTGGCGGACAAAAGGAGCAGGAGTTCACGATCACCCGTGACTTACATTGCTGGGAGATGGATATGAGCTTTAACGAGACACGCGGTTCGGGAAGCGAAATATGGCTTGTCTTTCGTTTAAAGGCGTTCCCAGAGCAGACACTTGATTTGTTTGGAACGAGCTTTAACAAACGAAAAGCTGGCGGCCAATCAGGAGAGTAAAATATGCATATTGCGATCATTGGCTCAGGATATGTAGGCCTCGTGACAGGGATTTGCTTGGCAGAAATCGGTCATACGGTGATTTGTGTCGACAATGATAAGAAAAAGATCCAAAGCCTTAAGAAACAAAAACTTCCTATTTACGAACCCGGCCTTGATGTTTTATTAAAATCCAATGTTCAGAAAAAGCGCTTAACCTTTACGGCATCGATTACCGAGGCAGCAAAGAAAGCAGAGGTTATTTTTATTGCTGTGGGGACGCCATCAAAGAAAAATGGAGAAGCGGATCTAACCTATGTGGAGCATGCCGCTCGCGATATTGCCAAGGGGATGGACGCTTATAAAGTGATCGTTGAGAAATCAACGGTTCCCGCGCAAACAGGACAACGCATTGAGCGGGCAGTCCGCCTTGTTTTGAACCAGAAAGATAAAGGCAAGAAACCTAAGAGAGTTGATTTTGATGTAGCTTCGAATCCTGAATTCTTACGCGAAGGGTCGGCAGTAAGCGACTTTATGAATCCCGATCGTATTGTGATCGGCGTTCAGTCCAAGAGGGCTGAGAATATTTTACGCGAAGTTTATAAGCCGTTAAAGGCGCGGATCATTGTGACGGATATGAATTCTGCGGAATTGATCAAGCACGCGTCCAATTCATTTTTAGCCACAAAAATTTCTTTCATTAATGCGGTAAGCCAGATCTGTCATCATGTCGGGGCGGATGTGATCAAAGTGGCAGAAGGCATGGGATATGATAAACGCATCGGCAAGGATTTTCTTTGCGCGGGTATTGGTTACGGGGGCAGTTGTTTTCCTAAAGACGTGGATGCCTTTATTCGTTTGAGCGAGGACAGCGGTTATGATTTTACGCTCTTAAAAGAAGTCAAAAATATTAACGAAATTCAAAAAAGCTCTTTCGTAAAGATGATCAAGGACATCCTTTGGAATGTGAAGGGAAAGACCATTGGTATTCTCGGGCTTTCGTTTAAACCCAACACCGATGATATGCGTAGTGCGCCGTCTTTAGATATTATTAAAGATTTGAAAAAAGAAGGGGCGAAAATTCAGGCCTATGACCCCCAAGCCATGGGAAAAGCCAAAAACCTTTTAAAGGGCGTTAAGTTTTGTTCAGACCCTTATGCGGTGGCTAGGCATGCCGATTGCCTTTTGCTGTTAACCGAGTGGGAGGATTTTCGAACAATGAATTTTGTGAAAGTCAAGAAACTTATGAACCATGCGTTGATCTTCGATGGCCGAAACTTTTTTTGCAAAACAGAACTCGAACAACTTGGTTTTGAGTATTTTGGTATCGGTGTCAAAAATCATCAATCTTAATTTCTAAAAAATGAACATCCTTGTGACGGGCGGAGCTGGTTTTATCGGCTCTCATTTTATTGAGCACTTGTTAAGAGCCAATCCTCGTGATTGCGTGGTGAATGTTGACAAATTAACGTATGCGGGGAACC
>JBAYLJ010000022.1:0-11376 GCA_041664145.1 Candidatus Omnitrophota bacterium
ACAAGAAAATCAATTGATCAGCGAGCTCGATGAAAAGGCCAACGAGCTGCAGCGCGAGCATATTAAGCTTGAAAATCAGGTTGACATTGAAAAACGGCAAATTCATTTTAATGAAGAGCGCATGGCGCAAATCGATGCAAGTCATTTGCGTTATGAAGAACAAAGGGCGCAATTAAAAGATCGTTGCCGCGGCCAAGAAGAGAAGGTGACGGGACTCAAGACCTCTTATCGGACGCTTGTTGAGAACATTGAAAGAAATACAGGAAGCCTTGCAACAAAAAATGAACTTCTTCACAAGCTTCAAGAAGAGATGCGTGAGCATAAGGAGGCTATTAAGAGGGAAGAAGAAGAAATTTTAGATCGTACAACAAAGCAGATTCATTTTAAAAATGAGCTTACAGAAATTATGAAAAGTTTTCAAGGGGCCCTTGCTCGCAAGCGCCGTCTTGATTTAGAAAATGATAAGGTAGGCGTTGAAAAAGAAGATGTTGATAACAAGCTTCGCAGCATTGCTGAGGATTTTGACCGTTGTTCAGAGCGTATCAATGCAATGAAGAATGAAAAAGAGATCCAAGAGAAGGCTCTTTCTCAGCTCAAAGAGGGCATGGCGACCCTTGATCATACGATCAGCGAGTTGGAAAATCTAACGCTTTCTCTTAAGTCGAGAAGAGAATTTATCGAGGAAATGCACGTTCAGTATGAAGACGGATCAGGATCTATCGTTGAGGGATCCTTGATCACCTCTGTTCCTCCTTCTGAGGATATCAAGGGGATGCTCGGAAAGATCAAATCTGTTGAAAAATTAGGCGATGGTCAATCCAGGGGGATCGCGGATCATCTGCCGAGCTTTAATGGCCAGTCGCTTTATGAAGTGAAATGTGAAGCAAAATTTATTGAATTAGACCCTGAACAAATTACAGCGAAAATCAATGAACTAACAGCTGAGATCAGCCGCCGCTTAGAAGAAAAGAAAACGATCGTTGTTCAGATCACGGATCTAGAAAATCAAGTTAGTCAGATGAATATTGCTGTTCATGAGCAAGAGCGCGAACTTTCTAAACATGAGGCTCATAAGAATAATATTTTACAAGAATCGAGCAAGCTTTTTGATGAGTTGAATATTATTACGCAAGAACTTCAAGAGGCCAGAGATTTATTGGCTGATCTAAAACAACGTGAAGATAATCTCAATCAAGAACTTCTTGGCGTTAATCAGGAGGTTGAATCGTTTCAGGGGAGTATTCATGCTCGCCAGGAAGATATCGTGATCAAGTCTCAAGAGCGAGAAGCGATGTTGCTTGAAATCACTCAGCTTGAGACCGAGATCGTCGGCTTCCGCGGACAAGAGAAATCTTATCAAGAAGATTTAAAGATGTTTGAAGAGGCCTTGATCCAAAGCGTCGAAGAGCTTAGGCGCTTGGAAGAGGATGATCAAAATGGTCAAGTTAAAAAGAAAGAGTATCAAGCTTCTATTGAAAGTTTAAACTTGAGAATCGAAGACGTGCTTGTTAAGAAACAAGCCTTGCAAGAAGTTTTAAAAGGTTATACGGAGCAAAAAGAAGATATTTTCAAGCGCATTGCAGATGTCCGCTCTAAGATGAAGCAAGCGGAAGAAAGCCTTGAAGAGATTCGTAGTAATGTGCACACGCGAGACCTTAAACGTCAGGAAATTTCTTTTGCGGAGCAAAGCCTTAAAGACCGTCTAGCACAGACGTATAAAATTGATTTTGACGAAATTGTTCATTATCGAGAACCGGAAGGCGATTTGGATAATCTTGTGATCCCGGAGTCAGTGGGTAGCAACTTAGATAATGAGCAAATCATGCTCGATCAAAAGCATCAGGAAGAAGTTAAAGCTTTTTTTGCTAAAGTTAAAACGATGCGTCCTGAGGTCAATTTTGAGACTCTCGATCAAGAAGTCGAGCGCCTAAGAAAGCATTGTGAATCTTTTGGTACGGTCAATTTGGTGGCTATTGAAGAATATGAAGAGCTTAGACAGCGATTCGAATTCTTAACCAAACAACAAAGCGATTTGATTGAGGCCAAAGATTCTTTGATGCAAACGATCACCAAGATCAACAAAACAACACGACAGCTTTTTGTTGACACCTTTACCAAGGTTAGCGAAGAATTCCGTATTTATTTCCGTATGCTCTTTGGCGGAGGAGAAGCGGATTTGATCCTTGTTGATCCTGAAAATGTTCTAGAGTCGGGTGTTGATATTATTGCACGCCCTCCAGGAAAGAAGCTGCAGAATATTACGCTGTTATCCGGCGGAGAGAAAACCATGGCCGCGATTGCGCTTATCTTTGCTGTTTTCAAGGTAAGGCCAAGTCCTTTCTGCGTTTTGGATGAAATTGATGCTGCTCTCGATGAATCAAACGTCGGGCGCTATAGTTATCTTTTGCAGGAATTTTCCAAAATCGCTCAATTTATTGTTATCACGCATAACAAAAAGACGATTGCCGCAGCAAACGTGATGTACGGCATCACGATGCAAGAGCGAGGCGTGTCCAAGATCGTTTCTGTGCGGTTGGCGGATGAAGAAAAGGAAGTCCAAAGGGCCCAAGAAGTCCCTGCAGCGGTTTAGGCTAAGAGCTGTAAGAAGGACATGATTAAATAATTAGCAAGCTTTTCATTTTATTCAAATGGCGGCACAAGGCAAGGGCCTTAGGATGATCAAATTATTTATTGCTCTTGATTTGACCATGATCATAGACCACTTTTAGATAGCTCTTTTTCTCAACCTTTGATTTAAAAAGTTATCTATTATCAAATACCCTCTTGACAAGTCATAAAGGCATTGTTATCAATGTGTTAGAACTTCAAGTCTGCATAACCACTTTCTTGACATGGTCTTAAGCGTGTGTTATACTTTGGCAAATTCGTATAACAATTAACCAACTCTTTATATTGTGCTACTAGAAATTATACAAAAACTTAATTGGATTGATGTTGTTATTATTCTCGTTGTCTTGAGGGCTTTTTATATTGGCCTTAAAAGAGGATGCGTCAATGAGATCTTCCAGCTGATGGCGATTCTCGCCTCGATCTTTGTTGTTTTTCATTATTATCTTTTTTGTTCCAGCCTTTTAGTCAACCGCGTTTTTTTAAAGTCAGAAATCGCGAAAAGTCTTACGTTTCTCGTTTTATGGGCACTTGTTGCTTTAGTCTCAAAATTTGTTCGTGGCGGCGTTTCTCTTATGTTTAAAATAGAGGCAAAATCATTTTTTGATAAGCTTGGAGGTTTGTCGATCGGTATTTTGCGAGGATTGTTGGTTTCAAGTCTTTTGTTAGCATTTTTTATGACAACAAGTTCAGAATATTTGGTCCGTAATGTTAAAGGGTCTTATCTCTCATCACGCGTTGCTCCTTTGGCTCCCAGCGTTTACAAGTTTGTTTTTAAAGGATTTGTAAGCAAATATTTCCCCAACGAAAAAATGAACCAAGAGATTTTTGGTTCTGAAGACGCTATTCAAAAGAATCAAGAAAGAATATAACTTTAAGACATTGCAATTAAACGATATTTATCAATTTTTTATTCAGCAGGGTCTTGTTGAGGATTTGCGTAATAAAAAGCAGATCAGCGATTATTTGTTATCGCTCAAAAAGAAATATCGCAGCCTTAAAAGTCTTGAAAAGAAGTTCTTTGACAAAGAAGATTTATCAAATCCTTATGCTGATACACGTATTTTGCATGGAAATTTGCGCCGCCCAATTAAAACAATTTTAGTCGGTATCGATATTGGCGTTGGCGAGCTTTTGCTAGTTGAGCGTCTAGCTAAAAAAGGACGCCCCATTGATCTGGTTATTTCTCATCATCCCTTAGGTGTGGGGTCGGCTGGCCTTGGTGATGTTATGCATTTGCAAGCCGCGTTGCTTGAAAATCTTGGGCTTGATAAGAAGATTGCCGAAGAATTGATGCAAAAACGTATTGACGAAGTCGACCATAGCGTTCACGGGGAAAATCATTTTCGCACGGTTGATGTTGCGCGTATGCTTAATATCCCCTTGATGTGCTGCCATACGCCGGCGGACAATCACGTGGCTCGCTATTTACAAAATTTAATGGATAAACAAAAACCAGCGACATTAAAAAAAGTTGTTGAACTTCTTTTGAAAGAGCCTGAGTATAAAATGGCTGCGTTCAGCAAGGCTGGGCCAAAGATTATTGCCGGAAAACCCGAGGACAAGGCTGGAAAGATCGTTTTGGACATGACGGGTGGGACTGAAGGCTCGAAAGAAGTTCTTGCAAGGCTTTCTCAGGCAGGTGTCAAGACACTTGTCGGGATGCATATGTCGGAAAATTATTTGAAGCAAGTCAAGAATGAATACCTGCAGGTGGTGATTGCCGGGCATATTGCCAGTGATAATTTAGGATTAAATCTTCTTTTTGATAAGCTTGAAAAAAAGATGCATAAGTTAGAAATTTTAGAGTGTTCAGGTTTTCGACGAGTGAGGCGCTGATATGGGATTGATCCCCGAAGAAATTATTACCCAAGTTTTAGACCGTTGCGATATCGTGGAAGTGGTTTCCGAATATTTAGCCCTTAAAAAGATGGGCCGTAATTTTAAGGCCTGCTGCCCCTTTCATCACGAAAAGACCCCATCGTTTGTGGTCAATCAAGATAAACAAATTTATCATTGTTTTGGCTGTGGGGTGGGGGGCAACGTCATTAGTTTTGTGATGAATCATGATCACATGGATTTTCCATCGGCCCTTCGTCATTTAGCACAAAAGGCCGGCATTACTGTTCCTGAATCTTCCAGCGAGCCTTCTTCGGTCAACACAAGTTTGCGTGAAACACTTTTTAAGGCCAATGACCTTGGAGCAGAATTTTTTCATGATATTTTAATCGCAGGGAAAAGTGGTTCTCAGGGCGCGCAAGAATATCTTAAGAATAGAGGCATCAAGCTTGCGACCGCGCAAAAGCTTAAGATCGGATTTGCTCCGGAAAGCTGGGACAGCCTGATGTCCTTTTTACGTAGCAAAAATATTAGCCTTTCGGTCATGGAAAAAGCCGGACTCGTTGTTCCTAAAGAAAAAGGGGAAGGTTTTTATGATCGGTTTCGTAATCGCGTTATGTTCCCGATCTTTGATATTCGTTCGCGCTGTTTAGGCTTTGGCGCAAGGACTATGGAAAAGAATGCGTCGGCCAAATATATCAATTCGCCGGAGACGACGATTTACTCTAAGCGTGAACATCTCTACGGGTTTCATCTTTCTAAGCATGTCGTGGCTGAGAAAGATTGCGTGGTTGTTGTTGAAGGGTACATGGATTTCTTAACACCATTTCAAGCTGGTTTTGAACATATCGTAGCTTCGCTTGGGACGGCACTGACGAATGAACAGATCCGATTGATTCGACGGTATACGAAAAATGTTGTTATGCTTTATGATGCTGATCCTGCGGGTCAGGCAGCGATGCTGCGAAGCTTAGACCTTTTGATCGAAGAAGATATGAACGTCAAGATTGCCCTTTTAGCGAGCGGGGAAGACCCAGATTCCTTTGTTCAGAAATTTGGTATTGAAGAATTCGTTAAACATATTGATCATGCGCAGTCATTTTTTGATTATAAAATTAATGCCTTGATGAACAAGCATGATCGCAAGACACCCGAAGGCAAGGCAAGGATCTCGGCGGAAATGCTGGCGACCATTGTTAAGTATAAGAACGAAGTTCTTCGTCAAGAATACTTACGTCAACTCGCACATGTTTTAGGGATTTCTGAGGATGCCCTCCAGATAGAGCTTAAGAAAATTAATACGCCTGTACCGAAAAATGACGTGGCGCCGGTTGTTCGTCCTAGCAAAAAAGTTATTCGTGCCGTTGAGCGTGATTTGCTTCGGCTGATGCTCGAAGAGCAGCACATGATTCCCTTGGTGGAAGAAGAAGTAACCCTTGATGATTTTCAGGATACTCAAGTTCGATCATTGGTTGAATATATGTTTGATCTTTCCAAAAAAGAAAAGATTATGAATATTTCTCATCTTGTACAGTGCTTTAAGGATCAGGAAACATTACAGTTTCTTTCTGAGCTTACGGCACCAGGCGAGATCGTTACGGAAGATAAAGATTCATTAAGAAAAGATTATGTGAATCGTATCAAGGGTGATCGCGTCAAGATTGAGCGAAAGAATCTTTGTTATGAAATTCAAAAGGCTGAATCTGAAGGTAATCAAGAACGTTTAGAAGAATTAAAACAAAAATTTCATCAATTAATGAAGGGGTAATTCATGGCGAAAAAAGTTGCAAAGCCAAAAGGAGTTCAGGACGGATTAGAAAAGCTTTTGACGCTTGGAAAGAGCAAAGGTTTTCTAACCTACGACGAAGTCAATGATACGCTCGCTGGTGACGTGGAGTCTTCGGAAGAGATCGATCAAGTCTTTGACTCCTTGGAGAGCAAAGGCATCCGTATCGTTAATTCTGATGATGATATGGAGATCGCTGAGGAGTCTCATAATCAAGAATTGAAAAGTTCTCATGAGGAAGAAGAAAAGGAAGAAGTTGATTATGGGGATAAATTTATTCCCCTTGATGATCCAGTGAAGATGTATTTAAAGCAGATGGGCTCTATTCCTTTGCTTTCTCGCGAAAAAGAAATCTCGCTTGCCAAGCGCATTGAAGAAGCAGAAAACAAATTTGCTGAGGCGCTTTTTAAACTCGTTTTTGCGCGCAAAGAAGCCATGGAGATCGTGAACAAGATTTTTACAGAAGAAATTAACGTGGAAGATGTTATCAAGGATGAGCTTGAGCGTCGAGAACGGTTGATCAAAGATTTAAAGAAGATTCTTGAAAAGGCGCGTTATTCACGTAAGGGCACGGAGGATTCTGCCAAAGTGATCGCCCAATTTAAGTTAACCTCGACGGTTAATGAAGATATTGTTCATCAGATCAAGGATATTTTAAGAAAGATCGATCGCATTGATAAGCACAGCAAGGTTCCTGGCCGAGGCGTAAAGATTACAGAAATGCGCAAAGAGCGTAGTGAGCTTTTAAAAAGATTAGGCGAGCCGCTTCAGCGTGTAAAAAATCAGATGCGGCTTATTCGTGCCCGTCAGATCAAGTTTAACCGTGCCAAGAAAGCCTTGGTGGAAGCAAACCTTAGGCTCGTTGTTAGCATTGCAAAAAAGTATATCAACCGCGGACTTTCTTTCTTGGATCTTATTCAGGAAGGAAACATGGGGCTTATTAGGGCGGTTGAAAAGTTTGAATATCAGCGCGGGTATAAGTTCTCGACATATGCGACATGGTGGATTCGTCAGGCGATTACACGTTCGATCGCTGATCAGGCGCGCACGATCCGCATCCCTGTCCACATGACAGAAACGATCAATAAAATTATTCGTGTTTCACGCTTGTTTGTCCAAGAGTCTGGGCGCGAGCCAACACCAAAAGAGATCGGCAAGCAAATGCGCATGTCGGTTTCAAAGGTTAAAGAGATCTTGAAGATCTCTCAAGTCCCGATTTCTTTGCAAACGCCGATCGGCGACGAAGGGGACACGCATTTTGGTGACTTTATTGAGGATAAAAAAGCTGTTTCTCCTGCGAACGCGACGGTGCATTCGATGCTCAAAGAGGAAATTATCGAGGTTTTAAGAACCCTTGATGATCGTGAGCGTCAAATCCTCGAACTTCGTTTTGGGATCAGAGATGGTTCTACACGAACGCTGGAAGAGGTAGGAAGCGTCTTTAAGGTCACGCGTGAACGCGTACGTCAGATCGAATCCAAGGCTCTTCGCAAGCTTCGTCATCCCACACGTTCGCGAAGACTCAAGACCTTTTTAGACATGACGGTTAAAGAAGGTGAAGGGTTATAAAAAACGGAATGTTGTGCGGAAAAAGTTGATTAAAAGGCCTATCTTTGTTCAAGATAGGCCTTTTTTATGAAATCTTAGCCTTAAAGCAAAACTTTCTATGCAGAAATACGAAAATCTGGTATACTGACATTTTAATTTTTATAATGTGAGTCTTTTTATAAAGACTATATAATATTAAGTAATATATTAGGCACTAAACTTGCGGGCCCATAGCTCAGGCTGGTTAGAGCAGTTGACTCATAATCAATTGGTCCCAGGTTCAAGTCCTGGTGGGCCCAGGGAAAAGGCGCGGGTGCATAGCTCAGCTGGTTAGAGCGCTGCCCTCACATGGCAGAGGTCGAAGGTTCAAGTCCTTCTGTACCCACCATTAATTTATAAAAAGAGGGGTTTATCTATGGTAGTAGCTTCGGTTCGGGATCAGATCAAGATGCTTGTTGAACTTCAAAAGATCGACGCTGAGTTTTATGAGCACCAGAATAGTTTAAAAGAAAAGCCAGCAAAGATCGAGGAATTGAAAGAAGCTTTTGAGCGAAAAAAGATGTTCTTCCATGAGCTTGAAGAAAAAGTAAAGAAAAAACAGCTTGAACGTAAAGAACGCGAAGGTGATCTTCAAGTCAAAGAAGGGGATATTGCTAAGGTGAATTCGCAGCTATCGCTCCTTAAAACAAATAAAGAATATAAAGCGAAGTTAACGGAAATCGAGAATTTAAAAGCAGATAAATCGATCATCGAGGAAAAGATTCTTATTTTGTTCGATGAAGTTGATACCTTGACCGCCAAGTCCCATAAAGAAAAAGAAATGTTGGCTCAAGAAGAAAAGAAATTTCTAGAAGAGAAAGCAAAAATTGAGGATGAGATTAAACAGCTTGATGATAGGGCTAAGGTTCTAGAGAGCCAGCGTCAGCAAAAGGCTAAGGACATCCAGCCAAAATTCTTAAATCAGTATGAGCGGATTCTTAAGGGCAAAGAGGGTTTGGCCCTTGTGCCGGTTCAGCACAATGCCTGCGGAGGCTGCTACATGAATGTTCCGCCGCAGATCGTTAACGCCATCAAGACGCACGAGAATCTCGTTTATTGTGAATCGTGTGCAAGAATTCTCTACACCGAGGAAGATCTTTGAGCAGGACATTAACAATTTTTATCGATGGGGCATGTCAAGGCAATCCGGGGCCCGCAGGGATCGGCGTTGCGATCTTTGAAGAGGGAAAGCTTGTCAAAGAAATTGCTAAGCCCCTGGGTGAGGCAACAAATAATATCGCTGAATATAGCGCCTTGATCTATGCTCTTTTAGAGGCTGCAGCTCTCAAGGCTGATCACTTAAAGATCTTCACCGATAGTCAGCTTGTTTGTCGTCAGGTAGGTGGTCAGTACAAGATTAAAAATATTCATTTAAAGTTTTTACACGGCCAGGTTCTTTTGCTTTTGAAATTATTTAAAGAAGCGCGTGTTGAACATATTGCTAGAGAAAAAAATGAGCTTGCAGATAAGCTCGCGACAAGTTCTTTGAAAATACAAAAGAGTAGCCAAGATGATCGCCCTGAGGAGTTTCTCTTTGGGGAGGAAAGTCCGAGCTCCAGAGGATAATGCATCCCGGTAATGCGGGACACTCGCGTTTTCGCGAGGAGGATTAGAGCCACAGTGACGATGCTTTGGTCGAAAGGCTAAAGAGTGAAACGCCGCAATCTCTGCATGGAGTAAGGCCAAATAGGAGAAGACTTCTTAAGCTGAAAGGCTTTAAGAAGGCGAAGTATCCCCTTCGCCACTATTCTCGGGTAGGCTGCAAGAGTCTGGAAAGCAATTTCTGGAGTTAGTCAAATGATCGTCTACCTCGCCTATAAAAAATCGGGGGACACAGAACTCGGCTTACTGGCTACTCTTTGAATAAATTTATAAGTTTTTTTGCTAATAGTGGCAGAAAATTTAATTTTAAAACATAAAAGGAAGATACGGAGGAGCATATGTCAGGACATTCAAAATGGGCAACCATTAAACACAAAAAAGCAGCAACCGACGCAAAAAGAGGAGCTGCCTTCACCAAGATTATTAAAGAAGTTACTGTAGCTGCCCGTGAGGGTGGCGGCAATCCGGAGACAAATCCGCGATTACGCACGGCCATGCAAAGAGCTAAGTTTATCAACATGCCTTCGAACAATGTTGATAATGCTATCAAAAAAGGAACGGGAGAGCTTCCTGGGATTACGTATGAATCTTCAACGTTTGAAGGATATGCTTCTGGCGGGGTTGCTGTTTTGATCGAAACGTTAACGGATAATAAAAATCGTACTGTTGCCGAGCTGCGCATGATCCTTAATAAAAAGAACGGAAGCATGGCTGGCGCAGGAAGCACGGCATGGATGTTTACAAAAAAGGGACTTATCACGATCGCAAAAAATAAGGCTAAAGAAGATGAGTTGATGGATATCGTTCTTGAGGCAGGCGCGGAAGACTTAAACAGCGAAGGTGATCTCTATGAGATCACAACAGAAGCTTCAAAGCTTGAGGCTGTTAAAGCTGCTCTTGATAGCAAAAAGATCCAACCCGATACGGCGGAAGTGACGATGATCCCCAATTCAACAGTTAAGGTTGTCGGCAATGAAGCCAGGCAAGTTTTAGCGCTTATGGAGGCATTGGAAGAGCAGGAAGATGTCCAGGCTGTTTATGCGAATTTTGATATTCCTGATGAAGAAATGGAAAAAATTTCAGAATAGGCTTTGATGAAAGTTTTAGGAATCGATCCAGGAACATTTATCACCGGATACGGTGTCGTTGAATCTAAGGGTACAAGTATTAAACTGCTTGAAGCAGGTATTGTGAAGTTAAAAAAACAAGATTTACTCCAGTATCGTATTCAAAAAGTTTATGCTCATCTTGGCGACATTGTTACGGCTTATAAGCCTGATGTCTTGATCCTTGAAAAACTTTATACGCATGTTCAGTACCCAACGACCGCTTCTGTTTTAGGGCACGTGCGTGGCGTGATTTGTCTTTTGTGTGCAGAAAGAAATATTGTCTTGGCGGAAAGTAGCGTCAAAAGGATCCGCAAGGCGGTTACGGGCAACGGTAGCGCGACCAAGGAGCAGACACAAGCCATGGTGGCGCATATCCTTAATATTGATCAAGAGCAGCTGACCATGGATGCCTCGGACGCCTTAGCGTTGGCCCTTGGATATTTAAGTTTAAATCCTGGAAAATAATGATTGCAGAAATAACTGGTAAACTTGTAAGAAAAGACACGCACTCGATCATTCTCGAGCTCGGCGGCCTTTATTATGACATTATGATGCCAGGATCAGTCTTGTCACGCATTGAGGAGAAGAAAGACCACGAGGGAAATGTTCACCTGATCACCTATCATTATATTCACAACGATCCTTCACGTGCGGTACCGATGCTCGTTGGTTTTTTAAGTGCCATTGAAAAAGATTTCTTTTTAGAATTTATTAAAGTTTCTGGCATAGGTCCACGCGCAGCGGTCAAAGCCTTGAGTCAGCCTATTTCAGAGATCGTTCGTGCAATTGACAGAGGGGATATCAGTTTCTTAAAGACATTGCCTG